>NZ_JBCOJC010000005.1:15880-99265 GCF_040925905.1 Enterococcus sp. 2201sp1_2201st1_C11_2201SCRN_220225 | reverse complement strand
TCTTGGGCGTTGCTGATCTGAGCGAGAATTTCATCATTAATGGCTGAGCCAATGGTTTCAATGGTGTCCACCGGTAGAACTTCTTGGAGGCGGCGCGTATCATCTTTGCCTTCTACCACAATGATTTCTTCAACGGTAAAAGTTTCTCTGTTCTCTTTTAATAAGCTTGAGGTCATCTTATTATGAAAAGGTTTGTTTTCTTGTTGATGGTTGTGAGCTTTGGTAGTCCGTTTTTCTTTCATCTTATGCCTCCTCTTTTAAGTGAAAGAGTTTAAAGGCATTGCTGCGGGTAATGCGAGCCACATCTTGCGGGTCCATGTCCCGCAACTCAGCGATTTTTTCCACCACATAGCGGGTGTAGCCCGGCTCATTGCGCTTGCCGCGATAAGGCACTGGTGCCAAATAAGGAGCGTCGGTTTCCACTAACAAGCGCTCCAAAGGTACTCCCGTGGCAGCTTCTTGCACATCCAGCGCCTTTTTAAAAGTCACCACTCCAGAAAAGGACACGTGCATCCCTAAATCCAAGAAACGTTTCGCCCATTCCAAATCCCCGCTAAAACTGTGCATAATGCCTCCTTGCACCGGCGCTTTTTCCTCTTTTAAAATCCGGTAGGTGTCTTCTGTGGCATCTCGCATGTGAATGCTAATGGGCAAATGATGTTCTTTGGCAATGGCAATTTGGCGGCGAAAGACTTTTTCTTGCACGTCTTTTGGGTCTTCCATCCAGTAATAATCCAGCCCAATCTCCCCTAAAGCCACCACTTTAGCTGTGGTCAATTGCTCTTCTAGACGACTTTCAATTTCTTTGGTATAACTGCCGGCTTCTGTAGGGTGCCAGCCAATAATGCTGTACACTTCCGGAAATAGTTGATTCAATTCCAAACTTTTCGCAATCGTCGGCGTATCAAAGCCTACCACCGCCATTTCCGTTACCCCGAGTTCTTTGGCATTGGCTACAATCGTGGCTTCTTCTCCCGTAAATTGTTCCGCATTTAAATGGGTATGGGAATCAAAAATCTTCATTACAATACACTCCGTTCCATCTGGCCTGCGCGTTTCAGCAGGCGTCTTGTCCTTACTTTAGCACAAAAGGCGCATTTGGGACACAGAGGCGTACGAAAAGAACTGTTCCTGACGTGAGGACTTTTTCCAAAAAAGAAACCGACAACCTGAATTACGCTTAAACGGCCAAATCTGGTCCTTTCCTTGTTAATTAATTTTATCTTTTCTTAATCATTCCTCCATCTTAAGCCCGATTCCTAAATCCCTGTTAGCTTGTAAACTAAAGCTACCTATAATGGGAGGTGTTTTCATGAAGGATTTTTCCACCAACTATCCCCAGCTTGCGAGCTGGTTAACTACCCAAAAACAAAACAATCCAGATTACAAGGCACAAGGTCTCAGCCATTGGTTTCTGTTAATCGGCTTTGGCGTTATGACTGTAGCCCCGCTTTCTTGGCATTTCGCCTTAATCGCGGTTTTAATTCTCACCACCGCTTTAGCAAAAGGCCCCGGGATGTTTGTTTTCGGGATTTGCTACGCTGCTTTAGTCAGTCTCTTTCCGCCATTGGCCATTTTTTTAAGTGCTTTTTGTTTCTTTTTATCTTTGTGGCAACTGGGGCGAAACTGGATTTTTTATGCCTTTGCCGCCATTTATTTTGCCACGCCCTTTGCTTTAAAATTCTTTGGCTTAAATGAGGTTACGACTTGGTCTGGCGCCTTTTCATTGTTGCTTAGCCTCGTTGTTTGCCATTTTTCTTTAAACCACCTCTATCGTTTTTGGGACAGTCGCAGTCTCTTTTGGTCATTGTGGGCAGCTCCCTTTGATTGTCTGCTCTTTTTACTGCCAAAACGCTTTTCCAAACGGCTGGCTCCCGACGTAAAAGAAGCCCTCAGTTACGGCCAAAACTACCATCAAAACCGGGTTCGTCAAGGCAAATCACGTCTGTTTAAAAATCCTTTCCGCTAAGGGAACCTGTGTTCTTTTTAATCAATATAAATAACACACTCATAACTTTTTTTGTTTTTAAAAGCATTTGATAGCCTCTTAAGCTAGTTTTTCTTCTCTAACGAAGGATAACTATCAGATAATTCAATCAGGATTTTCCCCTTTTAGGGCGTGTTCTTTTTCAAAAAGAGCTCGCCTTTTTCCCTTTTATGAGGTATAATGTATTCACCAAAGAACAAGTGTTCGTATTATTTAAAAAACGACCTATTAGAAAAAATTCAGCAAAGTTTTTGCAATCATTTCGCAATAATCCACCCCAAAATGTAATCATTATTTTCTTCTCAGGTAGATTGCTTTTTACCTGTTGTTCTTATATGCTATTCAATAGTTGAAATGAAAAAGGAGGGCTTGTTTGTTGGCTTTCAAAATTATCATCGCACTCTTTGTGCTTTTACTTATCGCTGGCTTCTACGCATTTGTCATTGAGCCACGACGCTTATCCGAAAAGCACTACTTAATTCGTAAAAACAAAGAGCGGGTTTTAGATATTTCCGAAGCTTTTGAGATGTTTGAATTGGAAAGCGAAGTCCAAATCGCCCACATCAGTGATTTGCATTTTTCTCGCCTGTTCAAGCCCCATCGCTTGAAAAAAACATTAGCCGCCATTCGCGAAGCCAAACCAGATATGATTGTCTTCACTGGCGATTTGATTGACGACTACAAAAAATGGCCCACTCGCCAAACTGCTTCATTGATCAATACGTTAAAACAGCTTCAAGCTCCCTTAGGTAAAGTGGCCGTTTTAGGAAATCACGATTATAAAAGCGACGGTGCCGCCTTTGTGCAAGAAGTCTTGCAGTCTGCTGGTTTTACCGTCTTAGTCAATCAAGAACTCTTTGGCGCCAATGAAGAGTTTTCCATTAGTGTGGCTGGAATAGCCGACCCCAGCTCAGAAGATGCCCAATACTATTATGAAGCAACTTTGGCTGAATGGCAGTTGTTGCTTTTGCATCAGCCAGACTACATCAATCGCGTGAAAAACTTAGAGATGTACGATTTGGTTCTTTCCGGCCACAGTCACGGCGGACAAATTCGCCTACCGAAGTATTATCCTAAAACCACCGGGGCTAAGATTTACACTGACAGTCTCTATTTACCAAAAGAAAACACCTTGTTGTCTGTCAATACCGGCATTGGTACCACCCACTTGCCTCTGCGTTTTGGCGTGGCTCCAGAAGTGGTCTTCTACCATTTATCCAGTAAAACCGAGGCCTTTCCTGAAGAAGTCAATCCTTTTGATTTTAAAGCCATGATTAAAGAAGAAAAAGCCAAAGCCACTGCTGAAAAAATCACGACGAAAGGCAGTTTAGTACCTGTTCCTGTAGCTCATAAATCCCAGGGCGAATCAGAGAGTAAAATTGTGGACTTGTCTTTATTCCGCCGGCGCTATCAACAACGACCTAAAAAACGAACCGTCTCATAAGTTGCCCGAATCTTTCGGCCGCTTATGGGCGGTTTTTTTATAGCCTCGGCTTCCCAAATTCCTTGAACTTTTATCACCTTACTCCAATGCTACCTATCTAAGTCCTCGTGTTAAATCCTCTCTTTCAGCTATTCAACAAACAACTTTTGGATTACAATAAAGATAACAAGAAAAATAGAAAGAGAGCGGCCCATGACAAAGAGAGGCAATGAGCACAGATACTTTGAAAAAATGAGTACCGGCCTGAAAAATGAGCTTTTGGATACCATTGACCAAGGTGCCAATCCCTATTTGATGTACGCTTTGAGTATGTTAAATTACTTAGGTTTGCACCAAAATATCGCTCGAGACGCGGATTTAAACCATTTTATGCAGACGTTTCAATTCAGTGCCTACGATGATTTAATGGCGCCAAATGATCCAAACATCCAAGAAGAACGGGCTCAGTTTGCTGGAATGCTTTATGGGTTTTACTTGTGGCGTACTTCTAGGGGCAAAGCGTTGTGGCAATCTTTTTTAAAGTGGTTGCCGCTGGATTTGCGCAAGCGCCAACAGGTCGATCTCTGGGACAAAAAGGCCCATTTTAGCCTTTTTGAAGCCCAAGGTTTGGGATTTTCTTTAAAAGATTTATACAGCAATCAAGAATTTATCTTGCCCAGTCATTTATTGGAATTAGTGGATCCTTTACGGCCGAAAGAACGAGGAATCGCGTGGTTATTGCCCCTAAAAGACAGCTGGTTTCCCCTGTGCCTCTTACCTTTGGAGCTTTCTGATCAACAGTTGGCAAGCTTTAAGCAAAAAGACGTTAGCCAATGGGAGCAGTCTTTATTGCAAACGGGAGCGGATTATCTAGCGAAATGTAGTGATCTTCCGGACTTACCGGCAGAAGAAGAGGACTATATCGACCAAATCACCAAAGAATTTATGGCAGAAATCGATGACTTGTTTGAAGATTTTGCTGACTTTCCTTGCAAACACTCTGCTAAGACCAAAGGAAACTTTCCTTCTTTAGGTCTTACTGGCGGGCAATCGCCGGCAGAATTTGCTCAGCGATTATTGAAACAGGATGTAGCCTTTCGTGATTTCCCCCGCTTAGATTGCGTGACAGCTTTTGTCACCCAAGTGGTCACTACCTACCCTGAGCTGTTTTTTGCCAAACTAGATGGGACTTATTTTCTAGATGCTTTGCGGATGTTACTGACTAAACTCGATCCCTATTTTGAAGAGCAGATCAGTGACAACGGCGACACCACTTTTTTCTGGTACCTCTTTCTCACAGAACATTTTCCACAAGAAATCGCCAATTTAGCTCCTTATAAAGTGCCGATGACTTTTTGGCAAGAGGAGGACTAAATAGAGCGTACCTACTACAGAACATCGTTGCAGTAGGTACGCTTTTTTGTCATGGACTAAGAGCGTCTGACCAGTTTTATTTGGCAATTTTTTTGCATTACGATCTAATTAGCTACTAATAAAAAATGCCGGAATAGCTTGCTTCAATCAGGCTGTTCCGGCATTTGTTTTTTATTTTATTGTAACCCGATGGCCACGGCAATTACGATAAAGATCGTTCCCAAAATAAAGAAGAACCCTTGCATCTTAATTTGGAATTTCGCCCATTTGGCCCATTCAATGCGGGCAACCCCTAAGACCCCAATCAGACTCGCTGATACTGGTGTGAAAGCATCCACAAAACCGGCACCTAATTGGTAGGCTAGGACAGCGATTTGCCGAGAAACTCCCACAAGGTCAGCCAATGGCGCCATAATTGGCATGGTCAAGGCAGCTTGACCGGAGTTTGACGTAACCACTAAGTTGAATAAACTTTGGAAAATATACATCGCCCAAGCACCGATAATGGCAGGTACGCCGTTTAACAAGTTGCCGATGCTGTGTAAAATCGTGTTTAACGCAGAGGGCATGGTTGGCTCAGAACCACCTAAAACTAACAGGATTCCTTTGGCCATCCCCACCACAATGGCTGTTCCGGCTAAATCTGCCGCACCACTTTGGAAGGATTTGGCAATGTCATTAATCCCCATATCGTCTAGTTTGAAGATTACCGCAATCACCCCTGCGGCTAACCCCATCACAAAGAATTGAGAAGCGATTTCTGGGATATAATAGCCTTTTTGAGTTACGCCCCAAACAATCCAGATCAAAACCGCCAACATTTCCACTAAAATCAATTTATGCCCTAGTAAAAATGGCTTTTGTTCCTCCGCTGTCTTTTCAATGTGAGTGCGGAAATACTCATCTGAATCATAAACTTCTGATTTCAATGGATTTTTGCGAATCCGTTCTGCGTACAGACTCAAGTACAATGCGGACATTCCGGTAATCACAAACCACATGATCAAACGGAATGTGGCCCCAGATAACACCGGCACACCGGCGATTCCTTGGGCAACTGCCACTGAAAAAGGACTCATCCAGCTGGCCGCATTCCCCACTTGGCTGGCCACATAAGTCACCGTCACCGCCACAATGGAGTCATAGCCCAGCGCAATGACAAAAGGCACCATCACCATGGAGAAAGGAATCACTTCTTCAGCCATGCCAAAAGTTGCGCCCCCAAAAGAAAAGGCAAAGAACAACAAAGGAATCGCCAAACGTTCTAACCCCTTTGTCTTAGAAATAAAGGCATAAATCCCCGCATCAATGGCACCAGTGCGCATGATAATCCCAAACGCGCCCCCTACCACCAAAATCAATGCGGCAATCCCTACCGCAGAACCGTATTTATCGCCAGAAACCAAGCCTTCAAAGACAAAGTTTAAGAAACCAAAACCACCAAAGTCATCGGTTCCCCAGACTTTCGCTGTCTTATGCAGTTTTTCAGAAGTGTCGTAAATCTTTTTGCCGTACATGTCGTATAAAACATCGTCGGTTAAAGACAATTCATCCAATTGACTCTGGGAAAGATTGTCTTCTCCTTCTGCCAAGACCGCTTCTACATCTTCTTTGGCAATGCCCAACTCGTCTAATTCAGCGGTATCATTGGCCAAATCTTCCAGTTGCTCATAGACAAAGCCCTTGTCTAAGGCATAGTCATAGCGGAATGTATCCTGACGCAAAACGGTTCTGGTGCTGGTTTCTCCGTTGGCATCTTTGTATTCCACATCTTCTGTGCTAAACTTCCCCGCTGGCACCAGAAAAGTCAGCAGCCAAGCAAAAATAACCACTGCGAAGATAATCACATAAGTGTGCGGCGTCTTCATTTTGGTCAAATCGCGTTTTTTTGCATTTGTTGCCATCTTGTTCTTCCTTCCTTGTTGCGAAATAAAAACTCACTTCTGTTATTATACAAAAAAAGACATTGCATGAATATACAAAAGTGACATTTTTTTGAGAGAAATTCCGTTTTTTATGAGAATTATTCGTATCAATATTCAGAAAATTGTGGTTTTTATCATCGAGAAGCATCCTCATTGCTCCTTTCCCTCTCCTAGCTTTTCCGTTTTCCAAATCCCCCTTCGTTTGCGTTTTCATAGCTTTCGATTATAACAACTATTCAAAAGATTTATTTTTCAAATGTATGAAAAAGGCTTATACTTGTAAACGAAGGAGTGATACTTGATGAAACATTTTCTGAAAGCTGTACCGATTCCTATGTGTGGGTTAATTCTCGGTTTGGCTTCTCTTGGAAACTTGATGAAAGCTTTTCAATTTACCGCTGTGGGTAACGCCATGGGCATTGTAGCCGGCTGCTTAATGATTTTAATCCTTGCCCGTTTGTTTTTCTTACCATTACACAGCCTTAGTGATTTAAAAAATCCCATTGTGGCTTCCGTGGCTCCTACGTTTACCATGGCGCTAATGGTCTTATGCACCTATTTGACCATCACCCCAGGATTGACTGCAATTGCGACCATCATCTGGTTTGTCGCCGTGGTTGTCCATTATCTCTTGGTTTTTTATTTCACTTATAATTTTGTAATTAAGCCGCAAGTGGGCATTTCCCACGTCTTTCCTAGCTGGTTTATCGTCTTTGTAGGCATGGGAGTTGTGGCCGTGACCAGTCCTAGTTTTTCACTAGCAGTAGGTCAGCTGAACTTCTGGATTGCCTTAGTCTTTTATGTTTTGTTATTGCCGATTATTATTTACCGGGTTTTTGTGCATAAACAAATGCCAGAAGCAACCTTGCCCTTGATGACCATTGTGGCTGCGCCTGGTTCTCTTTGCCTCACCGGTTATTTAAAATCATTTACCGAACCAAACGCTACCTTGGCCATTGCATTATTGCTCGTTTCTCAAATTTTGTATTACGTAATGCTTTCAAAAATTACCCGTTTGCGCTTAAACTTTTATCCTAGTTTTGCCGCCTTTACTTTCCCGTTGGTAATTTCGGCCATTGCCATTACCACCTTTAACCAAGTCTTTGCTCCAGTCGGGACAATCGGCATCCTACTCAGCCTTTTGAGTATTTTTGAAACCATTGTGGCAACCGCCGCTGTCTTCTTTGTTCTCGCTCATTATCTGCACTTCTTGTACAAAGAAGCCCAAGGAATTCGCCACCACCAAGATACAAAAGAATTAGAAGTAGAAGAAGTGAATAAGTTTTAATTACTTTCAACAATAAAAACTCTCGGGACTAGTTCCGAGAGTTTTTATGTGTGCAGTTTTCCAATTGTCAGGATTGACAACAAACTATTTGTCCAACTACCGATTAAGTCTGTAAATAGACAATCAAGTCTTTTGTTTATCCTTTTATTTTGGCATTTTGAGCCAAGGCCAAAGCTCCTATCGTGCCAGCATTATCCCCTA
The DNA here is from genome assembly GCF_040925905.1 of Enterococcus sp. 2201sp1_2201st1_C11_2201SCRN_220225. Classification (NCBI taxonomy): domain Bacteria; kingdom Bacillati; phylum Bacillota; class Bacilli; order Lactobacillales; family Enterococcaceae; genus Enterococcus; species Enterococcus sp. 2201sp1_2201st1_C11_2201SCRN_220225. The sequence goes on along the minus strand of NZ_JBCOJC010000005.1, from coordinate 91,067 downwards.
ACTTAGGTGTCACAATATATTCTTCCACAACCGGTGTATTCACATAATGATTCACCAGCTTGGCGAATTTTTCTTGTACTTTCTTTTTCATGTGGTCTTGCTTCATCACGCCACCACCGAAAATGATAATATCTGGCGCAAACATCAATGTCGTATTATAGGCACATTGGGCAATATAATCAGCCTCAATCTCCCAAACAGGATCGTCTGATGAAAGGTCTTGTCCTTTTGTTCCCGTGCGTTTTTCAATGGCTGGCCCCGCTGCCATTCCTTCTAAGCAATCATGATGGAAAGGACAGTTCCCTACAAAAGTATCCTCTGGGTGTCGTTTCACTAACATATGCCCCATTTCTGGATGACTGAATCCTTCAACAAAAACACCATTTTGTAAAGCGCCACCACCAATTCCCGTTCCCACAGTATAATAGACGATACTAGATAAGCCTTTTCCATTTCCAGAAACATACTCGCCATAACAAGCTGCATTAACATCTGTGGTCCAAGCAATTGGAACATCGAAATGTTTTTTTAAGGTGCCCACAAAATCAAAATTTTGCCAGGCTAATTTAGGGGTGGAAGTAATATAGCCGTAAGTTTCTGATTTACGATTCAGTTCAATGGGTCCAAAAGATCCTACTCCGATACTTTCCAATCGGTCTTGATATGGATTGAAAAAATCAATTACCTGTTTCATGGTTTTATCCGGGGTTGTGGTTGGGAAACTGGCTCTGTCTAAAATTTCTAGTTTGTTATTTCCAATGGCACAAACAAATTTAGTTCCACCGGCTTCGATTGATCCGTACATTTCTTAAATCACCTTCATTTTATCTAGGAAGTCGATCTTCTCTATCTAATAATTTTTTGAAAGTCTGGTGAGGCTCTTTCTGGTACCAATATGCTACTGATGAAATGTCATCTTGTCGTTCATAAAGCTTGATATCATCATTTCCTAAAGTTTGGAACGTCACACGTAAATCTTCCTTGAAACTGATAGGATCAGGTAAATGCCAGCGATATAAGCCGTGCATTGGTAACGCATCATCACCAAATCCATGAACTGGATTCGGATTGGGTTTCCCAGCACTAAAGAAATCCCTTGTGTGATCTCTTTTCGATTGGAAAGGATAGCCCATAAATAGTGTGTTGAAATTTTGGGCATAGGCTCTTTCCCCAAAATTCTTTTTATGAAATGCCCAAGCTCCCCCGAAATAATCTTCTGCACCTGTAGAAGTTATTGTAGGAAATTCTTGATCGCCATCTAAATAAAATTTAAATTCGCCTTCACCCCACCAATATCTCTCTAGTGCACACAAAGCAAAATAGGTTCCTACATAATAACCGGTTCCTTTTACTCCATCAAGTAAGGTGTAATCCTTCCCTTTAGTGGTAATAGCTTCACGATTCCATTTAGCATGAAAATACATTGCATCATCCGGGACTTCCGTTAATGCATAGTTGAATGTATAGAAAATATGCTTAATAAACTCAGGATGTTCATTGGTTAAAGTAATTTTAGCTTTTTTCCGAAAGGGCATTTCAAAATAACAATTCATTCCTGAAGTTGGATTTACTACAATTGGTAAAGAATTTACTTCACATCTTGTCCCAAAACCGTTACAGAAGAAGTCTCCCAATGGGCTTTCTACTGAAGGAGTCGCTTCATCATCCCAATAAATTCGCAAAACTAAATCACGTAAAACGAAACTTCCGGCAGTGGTTTTATCAGTAACTGTCATCCAGAAATGACGGATAATTCCTGGTCCTTCAATTTCTGCTAATGTGATTGTTTCTCCCGCATTTATTGGAACAGAAGGAGAGCCCTTTCTGCCAACACCTAAATGGCTAGCTGCCATCGCGGCTTTTCCTTTTTCACCATTTTTATTCTCTGGTGAAATCGTCCTACTCTCCTCTCCTCTATGGAGCCAAATATTATTTAAGTAATCCATTTTATTCATCCTCTATCGTTTCTTCACTTTTTTGGTCGTTCATATAAATAATTTGTTTTTGTGATTCTTCAACAATTGATGCAATGTCTAAATCTTCGTTTTGCAATTGTAATGTTATCGACATTGCCAAAGGAAGATTCATGCCAGCAATCACATGCACTCTATCAGAAATATAAGTGAAAAATTTCTGATTAACACTTCCGCCTGCCATATCAGTCAACACGATAACTTCATCTGTCGTATCTAGTAACTCATGAATTTTCTCATCGATGTCGTCTGTCCCTTCAACATAAGCACATAAGCTACTGATGGGATTTTCGATTCCCGTTAAAAAACCAAGTGTCTCTTTAAAACCTGCCGCTAGTGTTGAGTGACTAGCAATAACTAATTTTCTCATAATCAGAATCCTTTTCCTTTACGATAATATCCCAAACGCAGCCATAACCATTGCAAAAACAATGACCAGTAAAATCAAAATAGTCATGCTGACTTTTTTCTTGCTGAGTAAATAATACGCAGTAGCTGTGATGATCACAGGAATCAATGTTGGTAAAATTTTGTCCAACATCGGTTGAATCTCCATACTAACTTCCCCGAAAGAGAATTTAAGTGGCGTTGAAACACTGATCACAGAAGCAATCAATGAGCCTACAACAGTTAGCCCTAATACAGAGGCTGCTTCAGTTAAATAATTGATTTTTTCACCGTATTCAGTAACAATCTTCATTCCTTGTTTGTAGCCAAATTCGAAACCTCTCATGCGGAAAAAGAAAATGACCATGATTAAAGCAAACCATAAGAAAATTCCTACAGGATTATTTTCGAGAGCCATATAGGCTGCGATTGATCCCATAATAGTAGGAATCATAGTCATTAATAAGGAATCACCAATGCCAGCAATGGGTCCCATAGTCCCAACTTTAAAATCATTAATCGTATCTTTTGCGTCCAGCCCTTGTTTTTCTTCCATCGCAACGCAAGCGCCTAGAATAACTGATGCTAGCCAAGGTTGGGTATTATAATATTGGAAATGGTTATTTAGCGCTTCAGTATATTCATCATCATCTTTATACAATTTTCTCAAAATTGGTGACAACGCATATGCAACAGATGCACCTTGTTGTGTCTGATAATTAAAAGTACAAACTGACATCAACCAACGATAGTTTGCCTTTCTAAGATCCTTTTTCGTTACTTGGTACTTTTCATCCATTTTATTCATCCTCTCCAATAAATCCACCCTCTGAAGTAGCCGCAGAAGCAGTTATTTGTGCATCTTTTTCTGCTCGATGATATACATTAAATGCTAAAGCAAATCCTATGATTGCAGCTCCAATAATAGGAACTTTCAAAAATGCTGCTAAGAAAAAGCCAATTAATAAATAACTGATATATCTTCCTGTAGGCATAAAACGCAACAACATTGCGATACCTACAGCCGGTAACATCTTCCCAGCCAATGTTAAGCCATCCATAAACCATCCAGGTAAGACATCTAAAACATAATTTACAGCAGATTGTCCTAAAGTAACTGCAATAAACACTGGAATTGCAGCTGATAGGCCAAAGAAAATTGGCCCTAACCACAAGATTCCATTCATCTTCTTAAACTCTTGTTTATTTGCATATTCTTGTGATTTGCGGACAACAAAGCCGTTTAATATTTTAACAATTACATCTAATTGCACTCCTAACATTCCGACAGGCAAACCTATTGCTAACCCTGCTTCCACTCCTAATTGACTACCAAATGCAGTGGCAATAATCGCACAGGTTCCATAGTCTGGAACAGATGAACCCCCAAAACCAGCAACACCTAATGACATCAACTGAACAGTACCGCCTACAATTAAACCTGTTTTAATATCTCCCATTAGAATTCCTGTAAAAAAGCCCCAAAAAACGGCATAGTTTACAAAAATCATCGGAATACCGTAATAATCAATGTGCTTAATAAATGCTAAAATAGTTAGCATTGCAATTTGAAAAATAGTAAAATGCATTCTTTCTACTCCCCTATCCTAATTTTGATTGAATTTCTTGCGCCTTATCTGCTGGTACAAACTGTGTAACAATTTCCATACCATGTGCTAATAATTTTTTATAAGTGTCGATATTTTCCTCTGAAGCATAGGCTCTCGGGGACAACTGTAAGGCATTTTCTTTAATAACCGTTCCCCCAACAATTAATCGATCAATCATAATCCCATTCTCCACTAAATGAAGAATTGTTTCTGGTTCTTTTACAATAATGAATACTTTTTCATGATCGTATTTTCCCTTTTTAAAATTTGTAATTGCTGTTTCCTCCGTAATAATTGAAACTGCCATTCCTGCTGGCCGTGCTAAACGCATACTTGATTTTTTGATATCATCATTTGCTACAGAATCATCAATGACCATCACTCTATTGGCTTTTGACATAGGCGCCCACTGTGTAACAATAATTCCGTGTAACAGACGATTATCAATTCTTGACATAACAATACTCATAAATCTTCCTCCTTTACTTTTCATTTTTACAAAAGCAATTTTCGTGCCAAAAAAAAGAAGCTTGATTTATCAAGCTCTTTTTACATAATCATAAACATATTTGACTTCATGAATAGGAATGTCGACACTATAATAATGTTCTACGACACTGAAAGATTGTTTGAAGTATGTCTGGAAATTTTGAAATTCTTCATCAGTCTCAGTAAAATAAATTTCGTCTTCTAAATTGTTTTGTTTTACTAGACGTTCAATCAAACAGCTAATATGAACATATAATCCAAAACAGGTATTATTGTCCAAAGAGACTCCTAAATCATTCTGCAATATATAGATTGCATCTGAGACTTGCTCTAAGAGTTTCGTGGGATTCAATATGGTCAATTGCTCCATTAAATTGGTCAGACTAAAGTTTTTTAGAATGTTTTCATTCAAAATCTTCAATTCAGTATCATTAAAATGTCTATTTAATTGATTAGAAAATTTACTAATATTAATTCCCAAAATCATATCTTCAATAGAAAAGAATTCGACGTCCTCCAGATGGGGATTTAAAGTGCCCACAATAAAAAGAATATTATTTTCTTTACGAAGTTCATCTAAATAATTCTCATTCGCCAGAGAGTAATAATCACAGGTTTCTATTACAAGATCTGTATTTCCTGGAAAACTATTTTCAAGTATTTTCTTTAATTTAAAAGAGGTACCTAAGCCACTTGCGCAAGAACAAACAATCATATCTTTTTTTATAGCTGCTGACTCATAGAGGTAATCTACCTTTTGATTTTCTTTTACTTGATCAAGAATTTGCTTAAGGGGAACGTCTAGTAACAACTGATTTGCTACATCAACCGCCATTCTTGTGGATACATTATTTAATAATCCTAATCTTTTTTGTGAGTCTAGTTCTAGATTAGTATATATTTTCTCCAAAGACCCCATATCGACTAGCAATATAATTTCTTCAAAACCCGTGCATTCTTGTAGATATTTATTGATTTTATCTGCAATTTCACTACTCGAAGTCATTAATGGCATATCAATCGCATCAAAAATATAGCTACCAATCATCCTATTGGCTGTGCTCGCAATACAAGTGGCCGTTAAATCTCCATGAGCTAAAATCAACGCTAACCGCTTTTTTTGAAACTCTTTACTACACATTAGCTTAAATAGAATAACCAAAATAATTTTTTGAGTTTTTGTTAAATAGATATCTCCAATTTGAATGAATCTATTTACCAATTGGACTTCCTGACTGCAACTACTTTTAATATCATTGATAAACGATTGTAATTGGGTGTCAGAGATTAACTGATTTTGATGAATCCATGAATTCAAAAAAATGGCTGTTAATTGAAGATAATAATAGTCAAACTCTATCTGAAAATCCTTCTGCACCTCTTTGACATATTGCCTGAAGCGAACTTCTTGGTAGGTTGGAAAAGTGGAGGTTGGATTATGTTGAACATCAATATTTTTTTGTCTAAAATACCTATCATATTTTTCAAAAAGATCTTGCTCATCGTCATTTTCTAGCCAGATTTCATAGAGACGCTCGATAAGTTCATTAATATTAAATACTTCATCAGTCTTTTCTAAATCATCCATTTGAATATATTTTAATTCGTTCCGTTTTTTTAGAACCTTTATTCCGTTAAAGTTAACCCATTGTGGCAAGTGATACATTTGAATATAGAGTTCTTCTTGCTTATCAAGGGAAGCAAAAGCATTGGCACAAGTCAATTGAATTACATTTTTTAAATTACCAACATTTCCGCTAAAACGATAATTTAATAAGAAATCCAATAGTTGCTGAGATATCAATATTTTTCTTGCTAGTCGTTCTTCTTCTGATTTAAAAAATATCTTAATTAACTGTTTTCTTTCATAGAGTGAACGACTATCTAATGTAGGAAGTGTTAATTTTACAGGTATTCTTCTTAGTAAAGTAGATAATAATTTTTCTTCCGGTGGTTCTGATGTCGCAAAAATAATCCAACAACTTGATGAATACCAATTTTCGTTGTCTCCCATTCGATGGAATTTTCCCGTATCCATGAACTGAAACAGCTTTTCCTGACATTCATTACTTAATGCGTGGATTTCATCTAAAAATAAAACCCCATTATCTGCTAATTCTGCTAAACCTCTTCTTCCAGCTTCGGCACCAGTGTAAGCTCCTTTTACATGTCCAAAAAAGTTAGACAAAAAAAGTTCTGGATTGTTGGCATATTCACTACAATTTACCGAAATAAAAGAAGAATCATCTTCAATATAATGATTAACCATTAAATCTTTATATACGTAGTTTGCTAAATAACTCTTACCTGTGCCGGTCTCACCATGAAGTAAGATAGGCAAGCCATTAGGGGGATAATATATCGCTGCTTTTATTTGAGCAACTATATTTCTCAAGCTACCTCGACTTCCGACGACCTTTTCCAATCCAAAACTAAAAAAGCGATCATACCAATTTTCTGCTTCCTCCACTGAGCCGAAGATTGGTTGCCCTGTGATTTTTTCTGGCAAATAAAAGAATAGTACGGGACGAGAATTAATTTTTCCAATTTCCCCATTCTTTACAAATTCATTCAAATATTGAGAAACAATGTTACGGCTAACATTCAATTTCTCTGATATTTTTTGAGCAGTATTACTTTTCCAGTCTTGTTTACTATCAGAATTCTTTATAACATAATTAATGATTTGATCTTTCAATTCTTCCATTAACGGCACCTCTCGACACTAACGACGTTCTATCGACAGTATCTTATCACAATAATTACCAAATCAAAAGTATATTTTTAACTTTATCAAGTTACGTATCTTGCAAATATCATTTTTATAAAACAGTGATTACAAAATTTATCCAAGTATACATGATTATTTGAATTGTATTCAAAATATCTCCAATATAAATATCCCGGAGAAATCGCTACTTCCCCGGGTACTCTTTTTAGTAATTAATTAATTTATTTTTGACTCAAAATCTCAAAATTCAACGCTGCTCCTAACAAATTGGCATCATTTTGGAATTCGCAAGTGGTGACAGTAGGCATGATTTCAGCCACACCTTCTTCGGCTAACAGCTTGTACATGCGAGTGGACAATTCTTCTGCCAACTCAGGGCGAGCCGAAATCCCGCCACCTAAAATCACCGTATCAGGATCAATGGAAACTTGAATATTGTACAATCCTAAAGCGATTTGGTCATAGAGTTCTTTGACGATGAGATCTGCCACCGCATCCCCTGCTTCTTGTAAAGCAAAGAGGGCTTGTCCGTCAATTTCTTCGCCTTTAATTTGGCTGTAACGCTCGGCTGCTTTCACTGCTGTGCCCAATTGGCTCAGCGTTCTTTCCCCCCGAGGCTTCATCAAACCAAACTCGCCACCAAATAAATGACTGGCTTTATACAGCTTACGGTCGATGAAAATCGCTCCCCCAACCCCGGTGCCGATGACCACAAAAACCGCATTTTCCGCTTGGCGTCCGGCACCGATTTGGACTTCTGCAATGCCGGCGCAGTTGGCATCATTTTCAATGGTTACTGGCAAGCCAAAGCTTTCTGCTAACTCATCAAAAATCGGCCGATGGTGAATATAAGGCACCGCACTGATGCCGTCAATGCGGCGTTCTTCCACATTAACCGCTCCTGGAGCACTAAAAGCCACTCCTTCAATCTCAGAGCCAAAACTTTTCACCACTTTGGTCAGCTCTTTTTGCATTTCTTCATAGCTGGCCGGGGTTGGGAATTTGCTCGTCTGACTTAGCTGACCATCCCAAAGACCATATTTTACAAAAGAACCCCCAATATCAAAAACTGCTAGTTTCATCTAACTTCCTCCTTGAATAAGCCTAACGGGGCTTTTTAAATCGGTTTCACTACTCACGCTTATTATTGTATCATATGTCTATACATTTTAGGATATTAAAATAGGACGGGGAGAAAAAGCTCCCCGTCCTATTTTAAATTTATTCAATTTCTTTTACGCCTGTTCATAAATCCATTGCACCAATTCTTCCGTCTTCTCCCAACCGAGACAAGGATCGGTAATCGACTGGCCAAAGACCTTACCATCCGGCTCTTGACGACCGTCTTCCAAATAGCTTTCAATCATAAAGCCTCGGACATATTTGTGCAAGTCTTCATTGTAAGTCCGATTGGTCATGGTTTCTTTGACGATTCGCACTTGTTCTTGCCACTGTTTGCCGGAATTATCATGGTTGGTATCCACTACGATGAAAGGATTTTTGAAGTTGCCTTCTTGATAAAATTTCAACACTGCCAGCAAATCTTCGTAATGGTAGTTGGGCACGTTTTTGCCGGCTTCATTTAAAGCGCCGCGCAAGACCACGTGGGCCAACGGATTGGAGCTTGTTTCCACTTCGGCACCATTGTAGATGAATTCTTGTTTTTGTTGGGCGGCGTATAATGAATTAAACATGACCGAAAGATTGCCGCTGGTAGGATTTTTCATTCCCGTCGGCTGATCAATCCCCGACGCCACAAAACGGTGTTGTTGATCTTCCACCGAGCGGGCCCCCACTGCCACATAACTCACCAAATCTTCCACTAATTCCAAGTTTTCCGGGTAAAGCATCTCGTCTGCGGTGGTCAAGCCGGTTTCAGTGATCACCCGCGTATGAAGCTTACGTACCGCCATAATACCCCGAATCAAATTGGAGCCTTCCTCCATATTTTGCTGGTGCAACAGTCCTTTGTAGCCATCTCCATTGGTGCGCGGTTTATTGGTGTAAATCCGGGGAACCATGAAAATCTTGTCGGCCACTTTTTCTTGTAATTTCGCGAGTCGGCGAGCATATTCCATCACCGCTTCTTCATCGTGAGCCGAACAAGGTCCAATGACTAATAAAATCCGTTGATCCGCTCCGGTAATCACCGCCTCTAACTCTGCATCCCGTTGTGCTTTTTTGGCTGCCACTTCTGGCGCCAATTTGGTAACTGATTTCACCGTATCCGTATTGATTTTTTGACTAATTTTCTTAAAACTCATCTTTCATTCTCCTTTCAACCACAACCCATTTTTACAGCCACTTTCCAATAAAGACAAAAAAAGCCTCGTCCTCCCTTGGGAAAGGACGAAGCTGTCTGCTCGTGTTACCACCTTCATTCGTGTCGGGCTCACACCCAGACACCTCACTAGGTACAGACTTACTTCATTAATCATTGCGTCGTCGATACCCTGGCCGGTTAACGAAGGCACACCATCCGTCACCGCCTACTTACTTCAGCGGGAAGCTCAAAGAGGAATTCCACCAAGGACTACACGCGCCTCTCAACAACCGGCTACTTTCTGTCTTTTGTCCAATGTGTACTAGTTCTTATCTATGCTTTTACTTTGTTTTTTCATATGTTACGCTGTAGCATGAAAATTGTCAAGATTTTTCTGAATATTTAAGAATAACCTTATTAAGAGACATCTGAAGCCACTGTTTAAAGACTAAGACGTAAAAACAGATCAGCTCACACTAGTTTTAACAGCAAAATGTAAACCAGACTTGACATTCAGCTCATTCACAAGTAGACTAAAAATGTAAAGTCAACTAAACATTTCAGAGGTGAGTTTATGGCCATTCGCAATCACATTCGCACACTTCGCAAAGAACAAGGCTGGACCCAAGCTGATTTAGCCCAGCTGGTGCACGTTTCTCGGCAAACAATTATTTCCTTAGAAAAAGGTAGCTATGTTCCTTCCTTAGAGCTGGCTATGGATTTAGCTGCGATTTTCAAACTCCCCATTGAAACTATTTTTGAAAAAGAGGTGTAAGAACATGGAAGAAGTAAAGCGCACATCAATGATGCACATTTTGATTTTTTGGGTAATTGGCATTAGCTACTGGCTTTTGGACCATCTCTTTTTCCAAGAGATTTTCTCCACCGGCACAATGATTGCTAGCCTATTATTGCTTATTTGCCTACTGTTAACTTGTATCGCACTGTTGATTAAATCCTTTTTAACAGGCTGGCAAAATTATCGCAGTCACACTCCTCAGCCCCGTTTTTTCAATTTCTTATTTTCAGAAGCCTCCGTCTCTTTTGAAGATGAGCGCTCGCAAAAAATCAATATGCTAGCTTCTCAAAAATCCTATATCTATGCCGAAGCCTTCGTTTTCTTGCTGTTTTTAATTGGGGTAGTTACGGGGCAACGTCTGCTAAAGATCGAAACCGTGATTTTCTGTGGCTTAATTACCATTACATTGCGCCAGCTTGCTTACTATTTGATTTGGCGCAAAGAATACTTGAAATAAAAAAAACGAGGCCGGAATTTCTTCCGACCTCCTATTTTTTACCCCATAATATTATCATTTCGCACACTGCGACTCAGTTGTTGCAGGGCACCTTTTAGTGCTGCTTGTTCATCTTCCATTTGATGAGTATTGTCTTCAATGTGTTCCAATTTATTGCTGATTTCTTCTAATTTGTGCAAGGTTGCTTCCATAATTCCAACCATTTTTTCATCCATTGTCGTTTCCTCCTATTCAGCACTTTCACTAGTGATTGCTTCTTCTTCAATTTCAAAAGGTTTGCCACTATCTTTTTTATAAAACAAAGCGTAGACAATGGCACAGGCAACTGGCAAGACGGCAGCGACCAAATACATTTGTTGGAAGCTGATGTGATCTCGCAAAACACCAAAGATATAAGGACCAACCCCAAGACCTAAGTCAAGACCGACAAAGTATGTGGACAAGGCAATCCCAATCCGGTGTGGTTCACAAGTTTTCAAGCACACGGCTTGACCATTTGACATAAAAGTACCATAACCAAGTCCCACTAAAGCACCAGCTACTAATAAGACCCAGCTAGAATGCGTCACGCTTAAGACCAAAAGTCCCGCTGCCAAGAAGAAGTAACTTGGATACATGACGTAATTTTCTCCTTTGTCGTCAAAAATCCGACCAGACAATGGACGAGTCGCGGTGATCACCAAAGCGTAAACCACAAAGAAGAAACTTGCAGTGTCCACCAAGTGAATCACTTTAGCATAAGAAGATAAGAAAGAAAGAACTGTGGAATACGCCAAGCCCATCCAAAAAGCAATAAAGGTGATAAACAAAGCTTTCTTTTCAATGTAGCTGCTCAAACCTTTTGCCATTAAGGCTTTGCGGTGTTCTTCATTTAATTCAATATTTTTTACCGGGAAGACAAAACAAGCAATGGTAATGGCCAAAATCAATGCGATGGAAAAGCCGATAATGGCATAAAAGCTAGTCAGATTTAACAAAATCATCCCAATGAAAGGCCCAATGGCTGCGGCCAAACTAGTGGAAAGGCCGTAATAGTTAATCCCTTCCCCTTTTTTATTTTCTGGGATATAGGCGGTGACAATGGCGTTCGTCGCCGTGGAAACCGTCCCGTAAGCAACCCCATTTAAAAGCCGCACGATGTACATCACGGCAATGGAAGGCATGACCAGATAAGCCATGGTCGTGATGAGATAAAACAAAGCCCCGTAGCGCAATACCGCTTTTCGACCGTAGATTTCTAACTTTTTCCCCATGATCAGTCGGGCTAATAACGTCCCAATAATATAAATTCCTGATGCCAGGCCGGCTTGACTCAAGGTGGCGTTTAAGCTATCCTGGGCAATCACGGCGATAATCACCATCAGCAAGTAATACACTAAGTAGACGATGAAATTAATCACCGTGATGCTGATGAAATTTTTGTTAAACAACTTTTCTGGTTTTGCTGAAGCCTGAGTTTCCATAAAATTCCTCCTGAAATAAGTGCAATTGCAACCAACATTTCGTCATCTCTTTGACATGGGGATAGTTTAATGAAAATTTTCAGCAAAAAATAGCAAATTTGCTAATCACAAATATAAAAAACTAAAAACATTAACATTTGTTATTGCGTTTTGGTTTTTGAGAGGGTTTAATAAGGACAGCACTGTTTTCAGAAAAAATTTCTCGCCTTTCATTTGGCTCAATCACAAGGAGTTAGCACAATGGATCATCATGTTTTGCAAGAATATTTGACCGCCCATCAGTTTCCCATCATTAAAAAAAGTTATAAAAAATATTTAACCTATGAAGGTATTCAAGACAGCTATGTCTATATTTTGAAAAGTGGCGTGATAAAAACCAGTGTCATCTCAAAAGATGGTCGTCAGTTTAACCTGCGTTATATCAATCAACTGGAAATCGTCTCCTTATTAAAGGACGAATATTCCCAGTTTATCGACGCCCCCTTTAACATTCGTATCGAATCTCCCGAGGCGGAACTCTACCGCATCGACCGGGTGCAATTTTGGAAAGACATCAACCGCAGCATGGATTTACAGCTTTATGTGAAAGATTATTACCGTGTACGCCTGTTGAACAATATGAAAAAACTGCAACAAATGTTGATGAACGGGAAATTCGGCGCGGTCTGCACCCAGCTCTATGAATTTCAAGAGCTCTTCGGCGTACCTACAGAAGAGGGGATCTTGATTGACTTTGTGGTGACCAATGAGGAAATCGCCCGCTTTTGTGGCATCACCACCGCTTCTTCGGTCTCTCGCATGCTCCAACAACTGCGGGAAATGAAAGCCATTTGCATTGAAAACCACAAGATTTTAATCCGGGATTTGGAGAAAATCACCGATAATATTATTTTTTAGCTAGTCATGAAAAAACAGCACCAAAAGCAGAAGGTTCATCGCTTTTGGTGCTGTTTTGCTATTTAACTTCCTAACCTGTTTAGAGAAAATGAGTAAAAGTCATTCTCACTCGTCTTTTAATTCCGTTACTTGCTCTTACCAATCTTTTCCAAAAAGTTCTTCTGGTGTATCGCTTTTTTCCACTGAGGTATCGTGCAATTTACTCACCTTGCCTATCCCTCTTTATGCTGAGCAAAAAACTCTTGGGCAATGGTCACCGATTCCATGGCGTCTTTGGCATAGTAATCCGCTCCTACAAATTCTCGGTAGTCTTCGTTTAACACGGCGCCTCCCACCATAAAGCTACAGTCTAAACCAGTAGCTTTTACGGCAGCAATGGTTTTTTTCATATTTTGCACTGTAGTGGTCATCAAGGCCGATAATCCCGCAAGCTGAATCTTTTCTTGGCGAATGGTTGCCACCACAGTTTCAATCGGTACATCTTTGCCTAAATCCACCACTTCAAAGCCATAATTTTCCAGCATCATTTTGACGATGTTTTTGCCAATGTCGTGAATGTCTCCCGCCACAGTGGCAAGCAAAATACGCCCTTTTCCCTCTGTCTGACTTTCGTGAGCGGCCATATGGGTTTTTAGCACTTCTTGAGCCCCTTTGACGGCTTCAGCACTTTGCATCAACTGAGGCAAAAATAACGTACCGGCTTCAAATTTTTGACCCACTTCGTCTAAAGCCGGGATGAATTCTTCATTGACGATTTCCAAAGGGGTCTTATTTAGCAGTAGTTTTTGAGTTGTGGCAGGGGTTTCTTCTTTGCGTCCTTGTAAAATCAACTGGCGCAAACTTTCCCCAGCCGAATTTTTATCCTTTGGTGTCTTCGGCTTGCCATCTGCTGTTTCCTTTGGCAAAGCAAGCCCAAATTGCAAGTCTTGGCAGTGGGTAATATAGTCTTTGGCGTCTCGATCTTGTTGGTTAATCACCCGCAATGTGCGCACCGTGGCCATCATTTGCGCACTTGCCGGATTGAGAATGGGCGCAGACAATCCTGCTCCTGCGGCCGCGGCTAAAAAGGTGCTGTTTAATAACGGCCGGTTGGGCAAGCCAAAGGAAACATTGCTGATTCCAGCCACGGTTTGTACCCCTAGCTCTTTTAATAACTTCAAGGTTTCCAAGGTGACAGCCACTTGATCTTGTTGGGCCGAAGCCGTCAATACTAAAGGATCAATCAAAATATCCTCTTTGGCAATGCCGAAACTTGCGGCCGTCTCCACGATCCGCTGAGCCACCGCCAAACGTCCTTTTGCAGTCGGAGGAATCCCTCCTTCATCTAAGGCCAAGCCCAAAACCAAGGCACCGTATTTTTTGGCAATAGGAAAAATTTCCGCCATCACTTCAGGTTTGCCATTGACAGAATTAATCAAAGGCCGGCCATTATAAGTCCGCACCCCGGCCTCAATGGCTGCCACTGAGGAAGAATCGATTTGCAAAGGCACATTAATGACACTTTGCAGCGCCTCTACGACTTGTTTCATCATGGCCGCTTCGTCGATTTCCGGTAAACCCACATTCACATCTAAAATTTCGCCACCGTCATTGACTTGCTGAATGGCTTCTTTTAATAAATAGGCAAAATCCTTTTGACGAATCGCAGCTTGTAGGCGTTTTTTCCCCGTAGGATTCAGGCGTTCCCCGATAATCGTCAAGCGGTTGTCTAACATCACCGTCTCCACTCCAGAAGTTACGGCGGTTACTTTTTGCGTTTTTGGTGTTGCTGGCATACTACGATTCAATAAACTCCGCATTTCTCGAATAAATTCTGGCGTGGTACCACAACAGCCGCCAACTACCCGCACCCCTAGCGACAACATTTTTGCTACCGATTGACTGTATTCTGCCGCACTAAGGCGATAAACAGTTTGCCCCTCGACCATTTCCGGCAGTCCCGCATTGGCTTGCACGATTACCGGCACTTTGGCAAAACGGGTCACTTGCTCCACTAAAGGGAGTAATTCTGCTGGGCCCAGAGAACAGTTTAAGCCCACTGCCTCAGCTCCCAAAGCTTGTAAAGTTAATGTCGCGGTCACCGGATCACAGCCCACAAAAGTCCGTCCGTCTCCTTGATAGGTCATGGTGACAAAAATCGGCAAGTCAGTATTTTCCTTAATGGCCAGCATGGCAGCCTTGGTTTCCAATAAATCACTCATGGTTTCCAAAATCACCAAATCCGCCCCTGCAGCTTCTGCCAATTTGGCTTGTTGGGCAAAGAGGTCGTAAGCTTCTTCAAAACTCATGGTCCCTAAAGGTTGCAATAACGCCCCAATCGGTCCCATATCATAGGCCACAAAAGTAGCCCCACTGCTTTTTGCCAATCGAATGGCGGCCGTAATAATTTCCGGTAATTTCTCCGCGGGAATTTTATGGCCGTTAGCTTGAAAGGTATTGGCGGTGATGATGTCTGCCCCCGCCTTTACATAAGCTCGGTGAATCTCCGCTACAATCTCAGGATGAGTCACATTAAAATACTCCGGCTGCATCCCCGCTTCCAATCCTTTTTCTTGTAGCATCGTCCCCATGGCTCCGTCAATCAATAAAAATCCTTGGTGCAATGCTTCTTTTAGACTGCCCTTCATCTACGCTCCCCCTTTGCGAAACTCACAAAAATTTTGACACTGACTGCAACTACGAAACTTTGGCTTGGCATCTTTTGCATCGGTAAACAAGCCAATCACTGCCGTTACCGACTTTCTAGGAATCATCAAAAAATCCGCCGTTAGGGTAATGCCCAGTTTTTGATCTGCTTGCAAACTAGCCAAAAAAGCCGGTTGCAAACTTAAGGGCAAATCCCCATAGCCTGGAGAATAACGCTGATTTATGGCAAAGCCTAGCTCATCTGCGCTTTGGGCCATATCGGTTTGCGCCAAATCACAGACTTTTTCAATGTATTCCGTACACGCCGCATCCAAAACCAAAGCCCGGGTCAACTCCGTGATTTCATAACGGCGAATCACTTGCTCGATTTCTGTGCCCAAGGTAACGGCTAACAATGCCACGCCATCCGCTTTGGCTAAATAACGCCAAATATCCCGGCCAGTTAACACTAAATTCGTACCCAGCACTTTAATTTCTTGATTCGCTGTTTTCTCAATCTCAAAAAATTGATAGTGGTAGCGAGGGGTACTTTTGACTTGTACTTCCACCATGGCGTCTTCTACCAGTTCGTCGATTTCTGTGGTTAGCTCATGGCGGCGTTTATAGCCTAAATACCGCAAGACCTCCCGCTTTTCTAAAGGCAACAATTCCTTCAATGCCGCTCACCTCGCAAATAATCAAAGGTTTTTAAAGCAATTTCCGGACGATTCATCGTAT
Source organism: Enterococcus sp. 2201sp1_2201st1_C11_2201SCRN_220225 (assembly GCF_040925905.1). Taxonomy (NCBI): domain Bacteria; kingdom Bacillati; phylum Bacillota; class Bacilli; order Lactobacillales; family Enterococcaceae; genus Enterococcus; species Enterococcus sp. 2201sp1_2201st1_C11_2201SCRN_220225. Next base: position 74,635 of record NZ_JBCOJC010000005.1, on the reverse strand, counting down.
ACAAATGCACCCCGTCCACTCCATGGGCAATTAAATCACTCATTTGCTCCCAAGCATAGTCCAAACTAGCCTTTTGCAATTCCACTGGGTCTTCACCATAGCGATGAATCAGTTTAATCAATTTTGAAGGCAAAGAAGAGCCACACATAAAAATCATCTTTTGCACTTGGGCTTTGGACAAAATCGGCATAATCCCAGCAACAATCGGTTTGGTGACCCCCGCCTGGCCCGCTCCTTCTAGCATCCGATAAAAGCAGTCGTTATCAAAAAACAATTGAGAAATAAAAAAGTCCGCCCCCGCCTGTTCTTTTTCCAATAGATGTTGGTAGTTTTCCTGATCAATTGCTTGGCTAATATGCCCTTCTGGATAACAAGCGGCTCCCACTGAAAAGTGATCATCTGCTTTTATGGCCGCTACTAAATCCTTGGCATAGCAAAAATCTGGCACAGCTTCTCCCGTTTCAGGTAAATCCCCTCGCAGAGCTAAAACATTTTCCACATGGACTTTTTTCATCTCTTGTAAGATTTCAGCCACATCTTTTTGTCCGTTATTAACACAGGTCAAATGATGCAAAGGCTCAATTCCGTAGCGTTCTTTAATCGTCTTGGCAATTTTCAACGTCGCATTGCAGCCACCACTGCCCCCGGCTCCATAGGTAATGCTGACAAAATCTGGGGACAGCCCTTCAAGTTCTTGCAAAGTCTGATAGATCGTCTCTAAGCCGCTCTCTTTTTTAGGAGGAAAGACCTCCAAAGAAAGCACCGTTTTATTGGTTTGAAACAAGTCGCCAATCTTCACTCCCTCAACTCCTAACAAAGTTTTTCCCATTTTACCATGTTTTTCAATAAAAAAGGGTAATTTTCAGAAAATTCCGCCTTCCATCCCCTAAAGAGGTATGCTACAGTAAAGAAAAATTAAGAGCGCGACTAGCTGGGGGCAATTTAGAAGCCCCCCATGGATTTATGCCCCTTTTCTTAAAACGCTCTGGGAAACTCCCACCAACTTCAAACATTTTCTGAGGTGAACTTTGTGACCAAGTCAACTTTAACTGCCCGTCGGATCGCGTATTTAGCTTTACTTAGCGCAGCTTGCGTGGTAGGCCGGCTCTCCTTTACTTTTTTACCCAACGTGCAACCGATGACCGCCATTTTGCTATTGTTAACCTTATTATTGAGCCTACCTGAAGCACTTCTGGTAATGAGTATCTCATTAGTCGTTACCAACTTGTTTGTCGGCTTAGGTATTTGGACAGTGGGACAATTTTTAAGTTATTTAGGCATTATGCTGCTCTTTTGGCTTCTCGCTCGCCTGCCTTTATTTAAAACTCGTCTGTGGCTGCAAGCACTTTTAGCCGCGGCAATGGGCTTTTTATACGGATTTCTCTATTCGATTTTCAATTATTTTCTCTACGGCATGAGCATTTTCTGGCCTTATTGGCTCCAAGGACTCCCCTTTGACGCCCTACACGCCGGGGGCAATTTGGTGTTTTATCTCTTGTTATTTCCGGTATTTCAAAAATTGTTTAAACAGTTTTTGAAATAGACATAGAAAAATCCTGCACTTTCAATCAGGGAAAGTGCAGGATTTTTGGTTAGTTTGCTTGTGGAATCACTTTCTTCAACCGCTCTGAAGCTAGCAAAATCAACACGCCAAAAAACAATAAATACAAGGGATATAATGTAATGGACAAATACTCAACCACCACTCCAAACAATGGAGGCAAAAACGTCGTGCCTACATAGGCCGCAGCCATTTGGACGCCAATTACCGACTGAGAATTTTCCGCACCAAAGTTGTCTGGCGTAGCATGAATGATAGCCGGATAAATCGGTGCGCCGCCAAAACCAATAATCAACAAGCCCGCTAGCGCCAGTAAGTCAGTTTGGACTGGCAATATCACACAGATAATTCCTACTAATAAAATCCCCGTCCCCAGTCGCACCAGCTGACGATCCCCTAAATAATCCGCAAAAAAACCACTGAGAAAGCGCCCAAAAGTAATTCCCAAAAAGAAAAACGATGCAAAACGCGCAGCAATTTCTGGGTCCACTTGTCGGACTTGGACCAGATAAGTGCTAGCCCATAAGCCGGTGGTCTGTTCCAAAGCACAATAAGCCAAAAAGGTGAGTAATACATACTTAATCCCTTTTAAGCGAAAAACTTCCCCAAAGGACAGCTGTTTGCTAAGCGGGGTCCCTGCCTGACTTTTATCCTTGCCCATTTTCCATAATGGCAGACTGATAAAAAGGATTACCGTTAAAGCCAGTTGCAAGACACCTACTGCCCGATAGCCCCCTTGCCAACTTTGCTGGGTCAAATAATGGCCCATAATATATGGACTCACCGCTGCCCCCACACCCCAGCAGCAATGAAGCCAGCTCATATGCCGACTGGGATAATGGAGCGCCACATAAAGATTTAGCGAGGCATCCACCGCACCCGCTCCTAAGCCATAGGGAATTGCCCAAAGACAGAGCTGCCAAAATGAAAAACTGACAGAAAAGCCAAACAAAGCCAATGCTGTCAATAAAACGCTACAAGCCGTCACCAAACCGGCGCCAAATCTGCGAGTCAAGCGGTCTGACAAAAGACTAGAAACGATTGTACCAAACGAAATAATCATCGTCACTAAACCAGCGTACGATAGGGGCACTGCCAACTGGCCTTGCATGACCGGCCAAGCCGATCCCAACAAAGAATCCGGCAAGCCAAGACTAATAAAAGCCAAATAAATAATGATTAATAACAGAGAATACATGAAGAACTCCTTGATAAACTAGCCCATATATTGCTCGTGGGCTCCGTTTTTTTCTTTAAGTTTACCTTGTAACTAAAGAGAAAACTAGCTATAAAGCAAAATTCTTCCATTCTCTTAGCTGGGGTTAGTTTTGGGAATCAAAAAAAGAGGCGACAAGTTTCTGTCACCTCTTCTTACAGAATTACTATTTCCGCTCCAACACCCCAGCTACGGGCTCTTCATCAATAATCCCGGTCTGCTGCGCCTTTTCTTTCATACCAACTTTAAAAGCTAAGAAATAACTCCCCGCCAAAATTACGCCGCCACCGACGAAATTTCCCAACCAAACAAAGAGCATATTGGAAGCAAATTGGCTCCAAGTTACACCACCTGCTAAAATGCCGGCGATAATCAAGAACATATTGGCTACCACGTGCTGATAGCCGGCAATTACAAAGCCAGCCACTGGCAAAAAAGTACCGACAATTTTGCCGATAAAATCTTTGGCCGCCATATTCATATAGACCCCGGTACAGACCAAAATATTACAAGCAATCCCGGATAGGAAAGCTTGTAAAGGCGCATCGGCTACTCGACCTAGTGCCACGGCAATGGTCCGTTCCACAAAGGCTCCTTGTAAAGTGTTGGAAAAATAACCGAAGAAGACTGCCACTGCCGCAGCTCCCACAAAGTTAAAAATTGTGACCAAAAACATATTGCGCGCCCATTGTTTAAAGGTGATAGCTTTGGCGTACAAGGCCATGGTCACCGCTAGCATATTGCCTGTGACCAATTCTCCCCCGACTAATAACAAACAAATCAAACCAAAGGGAAACATTAAAGCTCCTAACAAATTGACCAATGTGCCCCATTCTTTCGGCATGGAACCCATGGTGCGAATCATAGCCACGCCGGCAAGACCGATAAAGACCCCTGCCATAATTGCCAAGATGGCAGTCGTTAAGGTGCTGTATTCCGCCTTTGCTTTACCACGCCTGATTGCTTCATCCACTAACTCTTTTGGTGATAGACTCATTTTACCCCTCTTCTCCATTCATTTGGCAAGAAAGTAAGGAACCACCTTACTTCATTGCCAGATTTACTTTTATTATCTTGATTTCATCAACTTTGGGGAAATTCTACATAGATTTCGTCGCCTTTCACTGTCACAGGAAAAACCGGCACTTGGCCTTCATCTGGTTCTTGGATTTTGCCATCCACTAAGGAAATCTTATAATCCCGCATAGGTTCATAGACATATTCTCCCGAAACCAAGCCTTCTAAAATCGGACCATTCGTTAAAGGACACTGATCAGCCAAGGCAAAAATGCGACCATCGCTGATTTCAAAGATGGCAATTTTTTGATTGTCAATGGTTACGGAGCGACCCACTTGTGGCATTAACTTACTTTTATTGGTTGCAAAAACTTTCATTAAATCCGCCCTCCCGTCACAAGGCTTTCCCGATTGTCCAATGTATACATTTTTTCTCGCAAGTCAGGACTCTTTACGACTTCGCCCCAAGTATCTTTCTGACCTTTAGCTTCCATGGCAAAACGCAGTGTTTCCCACAGACTTTTCCGTTTGTTTTCATCTAACAAGACGGTTTTCACATTGTCAAAGCCCATGCGTGCAAGCCATGGGGCAGTCCGTTCCCCGTAAATACCGGTTTCCCGATAGTATTGCAAGAAAGCACCGCACATATCCACCACTTCGGCTTCGGTTTCCACCGTGGTCAACAATTGGGCTTCTACTAATTCAGTACCGCCATTGCCGCCAATGTAAATTTGAAAGCCATTTTCCACACCGATAATGCCGAAGTCTTTCACCGCTGATTCCACACAACTTCTAGGACAACCTGACACACCCACTTTAAATTTATGAGGCGTGTCAATGTATTCAAAAGTTTCTTCCAGTTTCACGCCTAAGCCCATGGTATCTTGAGTGCCGAAACGACAGAAGCTCTTACCCACACAGGTTTTTACGGAACGGAAAACTTTTCCGTAGGCTTGGGCGGCCACCATGTCTAACTCTTCCCAAATCGCCGGTAAATCTTGTTTTTTGACACCGTAAAGGCCAATTCGCTGGGAACCGGTGACTTTCACTAGAGGCACTTGATACTTATCTGCCACCTTGGCAATTTGTAGCAATTGTTGGGGATTGGTTTGACCGCTCCGCATCCGGGGAATCACTGAGAAAGTGCCGTCTTTTTGAATATTGGCGTGCATTCGTTCATTAACCACTCGAGAAGTCCGTTCGTCTTCGTGTTCTGCTGGCCATGCTACATTTAAATAATAGTTAACTGCGGGCCGACATTTTGGACAGCCTTCAGGGTTGCGCCAATTTAAGGCTTCAAAGACTTCCTTAGTCGAGGTTAAGTGTTTTGCGTAAATCTGGGTCACCACTTGATCTCGGTTCAAATCCGTACAGCCACACATTCCCGTAGCTGCCGTTACGCTATCCCCCAGTTCCGCTTCTAAAAGCAGCTGAATATCTCCTTTACACTTGCCACAAGAAGTTCCGGCTTTTGTCACTTTGCCCACTTCTGCCACGCTGGTTAAGCCTTTTTCGCGGATGGCCCGCAAAATTTCTCCTTTTGAAACCCCGTTACAGCCACAGACGGTTTCTTCATCATCCCATTCCAACACGTCGCCACCGGCCGCGCCATCACAACCCGGTGCCGTCAAGACGGAAATACTTTGCAAGTCTTCAATGGTCGCGCCTTTTTTCATCATGTTGTAATAGCGGCTGCCTTCTTCTGTGTCACCGTATAACACAATGCCGACAATTTTATTGTCTTGTAAGAAGATTTTCTTGTATTTGCGGCTGGCACTATCAAAGGCCTCAATGGTATCTAAGCCTGCTGTTTGGGTCACATTGCCGGCAGAATACAAATCGGCACCGGAAACTTTCAATGAAGTAAAAGTGGTGGAGCCTTGATAAGGTTTAATGTCGGCTTGATGGGTCAAATTATCCGCCAAGATTTTTCCTTGTTCAAAAAGAGGCGCCACTAAGCCATAGCATTTGCCTTGATGCTCCACACATTCGCCAACACCGTAAATACCAGACACATTGGTTTCCATATAATCATTCACCACAATGCCTCGGTTTATTTCAATGCCACTGTCTTTAACTAGCTCTGTTGCTGGCCGAATCCCAATGGACATCACCACTAAATCCGTATCCAACGTGCTGTCGTCACTGAATTTCAAGCCAGTAACTCGGGTTTCCCCTAAGATTTCTTTGGTGGCGTGTTGCATTAAGAAATGTAAGCCTTGGTCTTCTAGTTCTTGTTGCAATAGTTTACCGGCGGTTTCGTCTAGCTGGGTTTCCATTAACCAATCAGCCAAATGGACCACAGTCACTTCCATGCCTTGGTCTTGCAAGCCTTTTGCCGCTTCCAATCCTAAGAGGCCGCCGCCGATCACCACGGCTTTTTTGTATTGGCTTGCGGCATTGACTAATTCTGCTGTGTCGTCAATGGTCCGAAATGCCACTACACCTTCTAAATCAGCTCCCGGAACGGGCAACATAAAGGGATTGGAACCCATGGCTAAAATTAATTTGTCATAGCCGATTGTTTGCCCTGAAGCCGTAGTAATGGTTTTACTTGCCACATCCAATTTTTGGGCAGGATCATGGTTGATTAATTCGATATTGTTTTCTGTGTACCAGTCTAAAGGATTGGTGATAATTTCTTCCACGGTCATCTTTTTTTGCAAAATATTGGACAACATAATTCGGTTATAGTTGGGGTATTCTTCTTTGCCGATAATGGTCACTTGATAGCGATCTGGGTCCCGCGCGATAACTTCTTCCACGGTCCGCACGCCGGCCATACCGTTGCCGATGACAACTAAACGTTCTTTCATATCTTTCACCTCATAGGATTTTTGCTACAGTGATTACCAAAAGTGGTTTGAAAAACATCGTTGAAAACTTCCAGAACCACTTGTTACCTTATTCACAATAACCAAAAATCTACGAAAAACCTATTAGGGGATTCCCTAGTATTGTGAAGAACCTAACGAGAATCGTTCTCGATTAGCAAAGAAAACGGTATCCAGCCTCGTGTCCTCCTTCTTTTCGAACCGAAGAATCCTAAGACCACAAAAAAACAAGCAACTTCCATTCCCAACATGGAAAGTTGCTTGTCTTTTCATCTTTAAAAGTCCACCAAATGATGCTTCAAACTATAAGACACCAAGTCTGCGTAGTTGTGAAGTTTAAGCTTTTTGTGAATATTGGCTTTGTGGACTTCCACGGTTTTCACGGAGATAAATAATTTTTCGGCAATTTTTTTATTGTTATAACCTAGTGCAATCAGTGGCAGGATTTCTTTTTCCCGCTTAGACAAACTCTCGTATAAAGAATCCCCATTTGAAGTTACTAGACTGCGCAATTGTTCTTCTTGGTAGCCGGCAAAGAACCGTTCCCCTTGAGATACTTTGCGAATCCCTGCCAATAATGTCTCTTCATGGGCACTTTTTAAAACAAAACCGTCTGCTCCGGCGGCCAAAGCTTCTCTGACATAGGTTTCGTCATCGTGCATGGTTAAGACGATGATTTTGATATCCGGGTGAACTTCTTTTAAGCGCCGAGTCGTCTGAAGGCCATTTTCTCCAGGAGGCATGGAAATATCCATGAGCAAAATATCCACCGGCAACTGTTCTGCCTTGAGAAAAACTTCATTGCCGTCTGCTGCATCCCCCACCACTTCCATATCCGGCTGCGCATTGAGCATAAACGCCAGCGCATTGCGAATCATGGCGTGATCATCCGCAATTAAAAGCTTCATCTCAAATCCCTCCTTTGAGTTGTGCCGATTTATCCTGGTCATAATCCACTCGCAGTAAAATCTCCGTGCCACTACCAAGACTGGTGTGAATGGACAGGCTTCCTCCTAGAGCGACAATTCGCTCTTTCATATTCACCAAGCCAAACCCTTGCTCCTTTTCCCCTAGAACAAAACCCGCCCCCTCATCTTGAATGGTAACGGCTAAGTACTCACGTTGATAATCCAAAGCCACCTTTACTTGGTTGACACCAGCGTACTTCAAAGCATTGGCTACCGCTTCTTGAACAACCCGGTAAATGGCAATTCGTTGGGCTTCAGACAATGGATTGGGACTGCCGTTTTGTTCCAATTTCACCTCAAAACCGGTCATTTCTTCCGTTCGTTGGGCAAATTGAACCAAGGCTGGTTGTAAGCCAAACTCATCTAAAGTCATGGGCCGCAACTCGCCGGCTAATTCCTTGACCTCTTGTAAAATCTCCGCAAAATGACGATCGATTTTTTGCATCTGCTCTTTTTGCTGGTCTTGGGGCATCCATTTAAGCCCCCTAGTTTCCAACATTAAGCTATAAATACTTTGGGCGATACCATCGTGGAGATCTTGGGCAATTTGTTTTCGTTCTTTTTCCCGCGCATCATTGAGATAGTCAAATAGGGAATGTTGACGATTGCTAGCATCACTTGTCTTTTGCGGGACAATTTGCAGCAATTGCTGGTTGCCGGCCGCTTGGGAATGCAAACTCCCCCAAAAATCATACAAATCTCCTTGCTTATCTTTTAACACAAAAGGAAAGCCCTTGGAGTCTACTTCCCCCACTGGACAATCCAAACAAACCGCCTTGGTACTGTGAAGCAAGCAGCCTTTTCCCCGGGCAATTTCTAGCACTTTGGCAAGGGTCAATTGATACTGACTTTCCAAGATGGAAGCGGCCTTTGTCTTTACCAAAACCTGATCCTGTTCATCTAAGAGCCACGCTGCTTCTTGAATTACCGCAAATAATTCGCCAGATAAATTCACCCTTCTCCCTCCTTTATCGCTAACAAGTCTGCCACTTCAGAACCAGCTTTTGTCAATTGGGCAACTTCTTCTGGGGAGAAATCCCGGGCCTTTTGATAGCCAATCATCAAAACTCCTATGACTTCTGGGCTAACACTTGCCCTAACTATGGGCGTCAAAACAGGTACCGCCAAGACTGAATCTAATTTTTCTGTGCGGGAAATGGGATAAGCGGCTAACTTTTCCGGTTGGGCTTGTAAGTTTTTCTCACTTTGCGGACGGGCGGTTTGCCAGACCAGCCCGGCAATGCCCCGGCCTACTCGCAATTTAATTTTTTCATGGGCCAAATCCGCCGGGCCTTGGGTATAGCGCCAACGAATTTCTTTTACTTCATCAAAAGGCGCAGTATTGACGGCCACCCCAATAAAATCACAACTCCATAATTTTTTTTCTTTTTTTAACCATGATTTTATATCAGCCACAAAAAAGACTCCCATCTCCTAAAATTTGTGCAAAATCACACAATATGGTTGCAAAATCCCCAACTCATCACTATTATAATAGCAGAAATCAGTGGAAGAACGAAACCAGAGGGTAGGCTCTTTTCTTCAAATCATTTGACCAGCCTGCCACTCTCAAAAAATAAGGAGCCCGCTTATGTCGCAAAAAAAACATGTGTCACTGCCGCAACTCGTCTTAATTATCACCACTACGGTCTATTCTTTTTCCAGTATGTCCACCGCTTTTTACATGATGGGCATCAAATCCTTGCCTTGGTTTTTAATCGCCGGTGGTTGTTACTTCATCCCCTATGCGCTAATCGTCGCCCAATACACCCGAAAATACGGCAACCGTTCTGGCACCGTATACGACTGGCTAAAAGATGCCCTCTCTCCAAAAGCGGCTTTTGTTACCGCCTTTTTGTGGTATTGCAGCTACTTTACTTGGATGGTCAGCCTCTTTATGAAATTGGTGATTCCCTTGTCCATTCTCCTCTTTGGCCGTGACATCACCGCAGAAGCTTCTTGGTTTGGCATTTCCACGCCTTGGCTAGTGGCAGGCTTTGCCATTTGCGCCGTGACCTTATTAACTTGGTTGATCAACCGCGGCTTTGGCACGATTTTACGCTTTTTGAAAGTCTCCAGTTTAGCCATGGTGGGACTCTTGCTGTTGTCTGCGGTGAGCAATTTTACCTTAGTCTTCGCCCACCCCACAGAAGTCTGGGCAAATATCCAGCAAGGTCTCCATGCTCCCAGCTTTTTTGAAGGCACAGGAGATCAGTTTTTCAGCCAACTGCCCTTCTTTATTTTTGCCATTACCGCTTTTGGTGGTTTGGATACAGTAGCGTCTTTATCTGACCGGACAAAAGACAGCCGCCGCCAGTTTCCAAAAGGCTTGATTTACAGCGGCGTAATTATTTTAGCCATTTACATCGGCGGGATTATTCTTTGGAGTGGTGCCAACGATTTAGGAACGCTGCGCCAAACCGATCAAATGCACTTGGGTAATTTAATGTACGGCTTAATGGGCTCTCTGGCAGGATCACTTAGTAAAACATTAGGACTTAGTGTGGCAGCCAGTGGCGTGGTTTATCAAATCTATATCCGCTACACCGCTTTTGTGCTCTTTACAGCTTATCTGGGTCTCTTGTCTTCCATTAGCTTCGGGCCTTTAAAAAGTTTGATTCAAGGAACACCCAAAAACCTTTGGCCCAAACAATTGACAAAACTGAACAATCAAGAGATGCCCTTTAAAGCCTTGCACTTACAAGCTGGGGTGATCATCTTAGTGATTTTAGCCGTGACGCTTAATACTCATGTGGCCGGCGAATTATTCAACCAATTGACCTATATGACCAATGTGGCGCGGGCTATGCCTTACTTTGTCGTCGCCGCAAGCTTTCCATTTTTCCTAAAAAAACGCATTGTAGCCGACCAAGAACTCTTTGTTAGCAATCGAAAGCTTAGTAATTTTCTATCCATGAGCGTTTGTGCTTGTATCATCTTTGCCATCGCTTTTCAAATTTGGGAACCTTTCTCTTTGGGACATTACAGCGATGCTTTGACTTTAATTATCGGGCCAATTGTCTTTAGCACAATCGCCGCCCTCTTGTATCGCCGGGGGGATGTTGCGGGGATGGGAGTGGAGTAAAGAAGCTGATTTAGTTAAGCTTCTTTATTGCATTAGAAACTAGTTATTGTTAAAAGTTCATAATTGCAATTTTCTCTTTAAAACATCCCCCTCTCATCTCCAAAGAATTATTTTTATTTTTTCATTTAAAAGCTTCTCCTTGAATTTGCCTCATCATTTTCGTATAATACACTTAACAGAACTCGACACGCCTCTCTTTGATGCGGACCAGGTCGAGTCATTTTTTATTTATAGGTGATTAAATGCCATCAAAACAACATCAGCTGCCACTTTCGGTTGAAGCACAAATAAAGAATCTTCAAGAGTTAAATCTGACTTTTAATGATTTGGATTTTGCCACATCCTTTTTAAATGACGTATCCTATTATCGCTTTATCAAAGCGTATAGCCTAGGTTTGAAACCTAGGAACGGGCAATATTATGATGGTGTGACCTTTGAGCAAATTGTTGAACTTTATTTATTTAATGCAAATTTTAGGCAGAAGCTATTCTGTCATATAGAAAAAATTGAAGTAAACCTCCGCACGAGGATAGCAAATCATTTTTCAGTCAAGTATGGTAGTCTCGCTTATCTTGATAGCCATTATTTCGTCAACGAGGACTACCATACCAGCTTCATTAAAACAATAGAAAAAGGAATTACTAGAAATAGGCGCTCTCCATTTGTTAAAAACTTTCAAGATAAATACGAGGACGGGAGTATCCCACTTTATGCTCTAGTGGAAATCATGAGCTTCGGTACCTTATCTAAATTTTTCAAAAATCTTTATCCTGTCGACAAGAGAGAAATTGCCATAAGTTTTAATACCTCTTTCAAGTTTCTCGAAAGTTGGATAGAAAGTATCGCCTACGTTCGTAATCTCTGTGCCCATTATGGTCGGCTCTATAACGCAATACTCACTAAAAAACCAATGCTATACAACGAATACCGCAAACTTGGTATTCGAAATGATCGTATTTTTGGTGTTATTTGTTGCCTAAAAGAAATCATTCCACAAGATGGTCACTGGAATGATTTCATCGAAGAAATAGAACAACTTCTCATCAAATATCCTCACGTAGATAAACGCACTATGGGCTTTCCAAATAATTGGAAAACAGTCTTGTTAAATTCAAAAGATCAAATTTGATAGACTTATGCAAAAATCGTCTCAAAAATTTCTGAGACGATTTCTTTCATATCTATTATTCTACTATGTATTCTCTCTAGGATTTCCTCAAAGCGACAGAGACAATATTATCTGGTGAAAATCCTAATTTTCCAGCACCTGACAGCTTGTTTTTCACTGTCAGGTGCTGAATTTTTTTCTAAACTAACGGTAAAACCTATTCCACTGCCTGTGCAACATCTTCTATCATCGCTTTCACAGATTCTAGTCCGCCGCCGGAAAGGTACCACACATCTGGTTGTAAGGAAATCACCTTACCGTTTTTGCCTGCATTGGTTTCTTTGACCAGTTCGTTTTCTGCTACTTGGTTTTGGCTATCGTCGCCACCGATTGCTTTGGTGCGGTCGATGACAAAGAGCACATCTGGATTTTTTTCCAAGACGTATTCATAAGAAACGCTTTGGCCGTGGGTAGAGGCTTCGATTTGTTCATCGGCTTGCGCAAAGCCAAAAGTATCATGGATGATCCCAAAGCGAGAACCAGCTCCAAAAGCGGAAAGTTGGCCTTCGTTGACCAAAACCACCAGCGCTTTTCCAGCATCCGCTGCCTTAGCTTTCAAATCAGTAATTTGCGTTTCCAGATCAGCAATCTGGTCTTGGGCTTTTTTTTCCTTACCAAAAATTGTTGCCAATGTATTGATATTTTCTTTGGTGGATTCCCAAGGTTTAGCGCCGTCCACCGCCAAATACAAAGTAGGGGCAATGGCACTTAGCTCTTCTTTAAAATCACTTTGGCGACCGGAAATCACAATCAAATCCGGTTGCAATTCATTGATTTTTTCCAAGTCTGGTTCTTTAATGCCCCCAGCGTTTTCCACATCACTGTAGCTAGCTAAGTATTCCGGCAAGTTTTCTGTGGGAGCGCCGATGACCGCATCCCCCACACCTAAAGCATCTAAGGTGTCCAGTGAGCCATTGTCAAAGACCACCACTTTTTTAGGCTTTGTGGGCACTTTTACCTCAGTACCTTCACTGTCTTTGACTATCACAGTGGCATTTTCACTGCTACTAGTATTGCTAGTACCACTGTCCTCTGTAGCGCCACCTGCACTCCCACAGGCGCTTAAAGTCATCGCCACTACCGCCAAAACTGTATATAAAACTTTCTTCATCATCTTCCTCCTGCATGTTTTTTAACTAAAATACATGCAAAATCGTTTTCCTTCGATTTCGCAAATTTTAATTTCCATATTATATAACCGATTCAACACCGAGCTTTGGATAATTTCTTCTGTGGGGCCTTGGGCAAAGAGCTTGCCTTCTTTCATGGCCACCACTTCATCTGCATAACTGGCAGCAAAGTTAATATCATGTAAGACGATTAAGACCGTCTTGCCATAATCAGCTACTAAACTGCGCAATGTTTGCATCATTTGGACTGCATAATTCATATCTAAGTTATTTAATGGTTCATCTAGCAAGATATAATCCGTATCTTGAGCCAAAATCATAGCGATATAGGCTCGTTGCAACTGTCCTCCAGAAAGAGTATCAATGGGCTGTTCCGCTAACTCTTCTAGCCCTAGAGCCAAGATGGCTTCCCGTACTTTGCTATTATCTTTTTCCGTCAAGCGTCCCTTTGAATAGGGGAAACGGCCAAAATTAATCAATTCTTGCACCGTAATATTCAAAGAGACGCCATTAGATTGTTTCAAAATCGCTAACTTTTTGGCTAATTCATTGGACTTCCAAGTTTTGACCTCACTGCCATCGAGGTAAATCTCCCCTCGATCTTTATCAATCAAGCGACTGGCAATGGATAACAATGTGCTTTTGCCAGCGCCATTGGGGCCGATAAAGGCAGTTAGTTTTTTAGGGGCAATGGCTAAGTCAACGTCTTGTACCACGGTTTTTTTGCCGTAACGCTTACTGACATCTTTGATTTCCATCATGGTTGTTTGCCCCTTTCTTTAATGATTTTCGTCACAAAATAAATGCCCCCGACAAATTCAATCACCACGCTTAATGTGGTGTTTAAGGCAAAAACTTGTTCCACTAAAAACTGGCCTCCTACTAAAAAGAGCAGGGCTAAAAGTGCCCCACCGATAAACAGCACCCGGTGTTCATAAGTGGCAAAGAGCTGGTAGCTGACATTAGCCACGATAAAGCCTAAAAAAGTCACCGGCCCCACTAATGCGGTAGCAATTGCTACGAGCATACTGATTACCACAAGAAGAACTAGTTGAAATGCCTCTACTTCAATGCCTAAATTCATTGCCTGATCACGTCCTAAATGCAAAACGTCTAACTTAGAAGCCCAGCGCCATAAAAGTAGTATCAATAAAAATCCTAAAATGGCCGCAATGCCCAGAAATTGACTATTTACATTGCCAAAACTTGCAAAGAGTTTTCCTTGCAAAAGGTCGTATTCGTTGGGATCCATGAGCACTTGCAAAAATGTGCTGATGCTACTGAAAAAAGTGCCCAAAATCATCCCTATCATTAACAGTAAAAATAAGTTGCGCCTTTTTAATAAACTGAAAGCTAGTGCTGTACTAAGCAATGTCACCACTAAAATAGTGCCTAAAAACTGCCAAATACTTTGTTGGCTGAGCATTTGTGCCCCTCCAAAGACGAAAAAAGACAGGGTTTGAATCAAGACATATAAAGAATCCAAGCCTAAAATATTCGGCGTCAAAAAGTGGTTTTCTGTCACCGTTTGAAAACTAATGGTGGCAAAACTGGTCATAATCCCCACTAAAGTGAAAGCCACTAGTTTTTTCCCACGGAGTTTTAAAGCAAACGCCCAGTTGCCATAGGTCTCATAGGTCAAAAAGAGCACCATCACCAATCCAGCCACCACAGCTAAACCGATTAGTACCCTTACATTGCGTTTTTTCATACTTGCTGTCTCCTTACCAAAAGAAAGATAAAGAGCACACTGCCTAGGGCTCCTACGATTACGCTTACCGGGATTTCATAAGGCGGAATCACCACCCGGGCCAAAATATCACAGGCAATTAAAAAGACGCTGCCTAGCCAAGCGGTCAATCCCAAAGTGTTTTTCATCTGATCGCCATAACGCAGCGAAACGAGATTCGGTACGATCACCCCGATAAAAGGCACGGTTCCTACCATAATTAGCACCAGACTGCTAGCCAAAGCCACTAAACCTAAGCCTAAATACTGCACCCGGCGATAGTTCAAACCGAGGTTTTGAGCCAAGTCCTCTCCCATGCCAGCCACTGTAAAGTGATAAGCAAAGTAATAAATCACGCCTAATAAAGGAACTGCCAGATACAAAAGCTCATAACTCCCCCGCATCACCGTGGCAAAATTGCCTTGTAACCAAGAAGACATATTTTGCACCAGCTCAAATTGATAAGCAAAAAAAGTAGCCATCGAGCCAATGATATTGCCAAACATAACCCCCACTAAAGGCACCATCATCTGATTTTTCCCCGGCAAAAAACGAGTCAGTTGTAAAAACAATAACGTGCCTAAAAACGCAAAGAGAAAAGCCACGCCAGAGCGCAATAACAAAGGTGCATCCGGTAAGAAGAGCATCACCACTAAAATTCCTAGACGCGCACTGTCCATAGTTCCTGCCGTCGTAGGGGAGACAAATTTATTTTGGGTCAACTGTTGCATCACCAAGCCACAGACACTTAAGGTACTGCCAGCTACGAGTAAACTTATTGTACGAGGCAAGCGGGTCGCAAAAAAAATCAACTGTTGCTCCCCTTTAAAAAAGAGTTGCCCATCCAAGTCTTTGACCCCAATAAATAACGAAAGAAAAATCACAAAGAATAAAATCGCCCCTTGGAGCACTTTTTTCATGGCTGTCCTCCTTTGTAATTGAGAATGATTATCAGTATCACCGTCTTAGTTTAGGCAAATCCCTGATAAAATGCAATCTTTTTTTGACGAGAATTGATGTTTTTTGTGAAATTCCTCATTTCCCCTTGGCTTGAAGCAAAAATAACCCCATACTAAAGAAAAACCCCTAAAAAAGGAGTTTTCCGATGAATAACAATTATTCCTATGAGCAAATCACTGCTACAAATCAAGCAGAAGCTTTTTTGATTTACTTGGCAAATGCTGATTATTTTGCCTTAACTAAAGAAATCCCGACGATGGAACAAATCCACGAAGATGCTCGTAGCTTACCAACAGGACTTGATCTTAGCCACAAGCATTTTTTATTAATTCGTCAAAATGAAATCCCGGTGGCGGTCTTAGATCTCCTCACAGACTATCCCAAAAAACAAGAAGCCTTTCTTGGGCTTTTGCTAGTAAAAGAAAAAGGTCGGGGTCACGGCCGCAAAATCGTCAGCAGACTAGAAGACCAACTGATGAAACAAGGCTACACCAAACTGATTTTAGCCGTGTTGCAAAACAATCAACCCGGTCTTATTTTTTGGCGAAAACTAGGCTTTCAAGAAAGCGGAAAAGGGACTTTTCCGCTAGACGCCACTAGCTACCCTGTATTGAAATTTGAAAAAGCGCTGAATTAAAGCAAAAGGAGCGTTTTAGCCACAGCCAAAACGCTCCTTTTCCAACATATGTCTCAATGATTTCTTACATCGCTGCCAAATTAAAGATCACTTTGTCCCCGTCTTTTAAGGTTACATCTTTGGCGCCTTCATTGACTTGTTCCTCATTTAGAGTAAACGTCCAATATTTTTGGGCTGGGGCATCTTGTTCTTTGCCTGCGATACTGGTAATAAAGCCATCTTCGTCTTTGATTTCAAAGTTTTCCTTCATGGCATCGTATAAACTAGTATCCTTAGCCACCGCGATTTCTTTGTTTTCAAATTCACTGCCATCTTCTTGTAAAATCACTGTAACGGCTACTTCATTTGCTGCAACGCTGGTACTAGCTGTAGTACTATCACTGGTATCATTTTGACTGCCACAAGCAGCTAACCCCACCATCACCAAGGCGGTAAAGATAACGCCCATGAACAACTTCAATTTTTTCATCATACTTCCTCTTTTCATTTTAGTCCTAAAAAAGACACTCCGAATAACTCAGAGTGCCTCCAGCAGCCATCTTCAAAGAAAAACCCAGCCTAGTCGTTCATTAAGAAAAATAGATGCCAGACAGCTCTCCCTGTTATCATGCCCAGTGCCAACTATCCTAGATATCCTGACTTCACTTCATCCTACACTCTCCTCTTCCCAAGTAAACTCAGTGAGTAATGAGATTTCGTCCATGTCACAGTAGAAAGGGACTGCCGAGGATTTGCACCTCGTTTCCTAAGACAGCTGTTTCTTATTTAGTTTTCTTTATTGTAACATAATCCCCTGATAATGAAAGTCTTATTGAGACTGCCAATCAGCTGGATAAGTCACATAAACAAACCGAGCATCCCCAGTGACGGAAAATTTGATTTGACTGCCTAAAGCTTGACAAAGGGTGGTTTTGCCGCAGCCCACTGCTCCCATTAAAATAATTTTTTTCATAGGCTTTCCTCCAAACCAAAAAAAGTGCCTAAAGAGACTATCTCCTTAGGCACCGTTACCTTTAAGTGCACACCCTTGTACACAGTATTTGTAATTTATTTTTACAATCATATGTTAGCTTGCAAAAAGTTACTTGTCAATGGTTTTAAAAAAGGAAAGAAGGATTCAATAATTCTATCGGCTAAAAAACTTACACTCGAAACTGCAATTCCTTTTTGCAAATTTTCTTTGTTCCTAGCTACTTTTCTCTCGTTAGTAGGCAAATTCTCTATCAGCTATCTTTCAAAAATCTCCTTGCCACTGAAACTCTTTCAAAGCCACCCGATTGCTAGGTGTAAATCCCACACCTTCAGCAATCAATAGTTCCGATTGTTCCTGCCAATTTGGAGCACATCTTCCTTGGCTATTGACCACTCGATGACAAGGGTAATTTCCGTAATACTTCGCTTGGCGCAAAACTTGCCCTACCAAGCGGGAATTTTGCGGATAACCAGCTAGTTCAGCAATTTGCCCATAGGTAGCAACTTTACCTGAAGGAATTTCTGCCACAATGGACAGCACTAAAAAAGCGAAATTCTCATCCATTTTTGCCATTCTATCACTCTCCAGTAATTTTATTAGAACTGAAAAATCATGAACTAGTCTCCTCATTTTACCACAGACTATCAATGGTTCTTCTACCAAAAATTTCTACTCAATGACCGACTAATCTCTGGGTCAAAATAAAAAACCCCACTCACTAAGAGCGGGGCGAATACTGATTGAACAGTATGAATTGCTTATTTGTTCAAAGCATCTTTAGCTGAATCAGCTAAAGCAGTGAAAGCTGCTGCATCGTTAACAGCAAGATCAGCTAACATTTTGCGGTTGATGTCGATTTCAGCTAATTTCAAGCCGTGCATCATTTTAGAGTAGCTAAGACCATTCATACGAGCTGCTGCGTTGATACGAGCAATCCACAATTTACGGAAGTCGCGTTTCTTTTGACGACGATCCCGGTATGCGTAGCTGTAAGATTTCATTACTTGTTCTTTAGCTGTTTTGAATAATGTATGTTTTGAGCCGTAGTAGCCTTTCGCTAACTTAAGCACTTTTTTACGACGTTGACGAGTTACGGTTCCACCTTTAACACGTGCCATGTTGAATTCCTCCTAGATTTAAATCAAATTGTATGTTGCTTTTAAGGGTGTCTTAACGCATTTGTGACAATTGTTGACGAATACGTTTGTAATCGCCAGCTGACACCATGCTTGCTTTACGCAATTGACGACGTTGTTTTTTGGTTTTGCCGTGGAAACGGTGACTAGTGAAGGCGCTGTGACGTTTCAATCCTCCGCCGCCAGTGCGTTTTACACGTTTTGCTAATCCGCGGTGTGTTTTTTGTTTTGGCATGACTAATTCCTCCTACATTTCATTGCATATGCATTCTGCACAGATCACTGAACAGCGCTGGCATTCTCAAATAAAAATCGTACGTGGGACAGTTTATTTATTATCGGCTTTTGGAGCCAATACGAGAAACATGCTACGACCGTCCATTTTGGGTTTTTGTTCCACTGTTGCCAAATCATTTGTTTCTTCGGCTAAGCGATCCAAGACCTTCTGACCAATCTCTTTATGGGTAATGGCACGACCTTTAAAACGGATGGAGGCTTTCACCTTATCCCCTTTTTCAAGGAATTTACGTGCATTCCGCAGTTTCGTATTAAAATCATTTACATCAATCGTTGGGCTTAAGCGAACTTCTTTGATGCTGATCACTTTTTGTTTCTTACGGGCTTCCCGATCCTTCTTTTGTTGTTCGAAGCGGTACTTCCCATAATCCATGATCCGGGCAACTGGTGGTTTTGCGTTAGGTGCCACTAATACTACGTCCAAGTTAGAGCGCTCTGCGATTGCTAGGGCTTCTGCTTTGGATTTTACACCTAATTGTTCACCGTTTTGATCGATCAAACGTAACTCACGTGCTCGAATGCCGTCGTTTACCATCATGTCCTTTGCTATGGTCATTCACCTCCAGGTATATTCAGAGAAACAAAAAAACGAGTTCGTATTCGAACTCGCACCCAAACTCACACTACACCTACGTAGTCTGAAACCTATCAGCCCGGCAAAATTCTTCACTCAGGCGAGAAGCGGGTGCTCCTTCTTTATTTCTCAACTTTTATAGTATACGAGATTTCGGAAATGATGTCAAGTTTTTTTCATGAAAAAAGCGGAAATTCATTTTTCCCCTTCCCAATAAAAATGCACATTGGCTTTGTCTGCTTGCTTGGTATGACGATAAATCAATGTATCCAAGCCGCCGATTTCAAAGCCCATCTTCAAATAAAAACGACAAGCCGCCAGATTATTGTCTTGGCCAATAGTCCAAATGCCGGCATAGCCTTTTTCTTTGGCTTTTTTTAGACCGAGGGCCAACATTTTTTCGGCAATTCCCTGTCCCCGATAAGCACTGACAACTTTTAAATCCGACAAATACAGATATTTCAACCAGTCGTCGGTAAAAATTGCTACGCCGACACAGTTTTTACCGTCAAAAGCACCTACTGCCGGCCCTTCCTTTAAAACTTTTTCAATCTCATAGTTTTCATCGGGAAAAGTTAGCTCTTTCACATCTTCTGGGCTAAAGCGTTCCTCAGTCGCATGCCAGCCGGTTTCATCATGGCTAACCTGTAAACGACCAAATAAAGAAAAAGCTTCATTAGGCAAGCGAACTGCTGCCTCATCTTTTTCTGTCAATAAGCGAATTTCAATCATGACGTCCCTCCTTTTTCTTACTATACCAAAACAAAGGCCAGACCAACAGCGGTCGGGCCTTTGTTTTCATATCATTTAGCGCCAATAAGCGGGCACTTTCGTCTGTTCATAGGCAGTAATCAAATCGGTATCTTGCAAGGTAATGCCAATTTCATCCAAGCCGTGAATCAGTTTGTCTTTCCATGTGCTGTCGATGTCAAAATGCCAGACCTCAGATTCTGTCCTCACTGCTTGAGCAGGTAAATCAATTGTAATTTTAACATCTGCCGGAAAAGCTGCTAAGGTGTCCCGGACTTCTTTAGGTAGTGCAATGGGCAATAAGCCATTTTTAGTGGCATTCATATAGAAGATATCGCTGAAACTCCCGGCAATTACAGCTTTAAATCCGTAATCCATCAAGGCCCAAGCCGCGTGTTCCCGAGAAGACCCCGAACCAAAGTTATCCCCGGAAATCAAAATTGTTGCTTCTTTATATTGGGGTTCGTTCAAGACAAAATCTGGATTAGCCGTGCGATCTGGCAAGTAGCGCCAATCGTCGAATAAAAACTCCCCAAAGCCTTTTTTATCCACTCGTTTCAAATAACTTTTAGGGATAATTTGATCCGTGTCCACATTGTCATTCATAAATGGCACAGTCTTTCCTTTATAAACGGTAAATGCCTTCATTTAAACGCCCTCCTTTACAAGTTCTCGCACATCTACAAAGCGGCCATACAAAGCCGCGGCGGCCGCCATAGCGGGGGAACAGAGATGAGTGCGAGAATTTTTCCCTTGGCGCCCCACAAAATTCCGATTGGAGGTGGAAGCACAGTGGACAAATTCCGGCACTTTATCGGGATTCATCCCCAAACACATGGAGCAGCCCGGTTCCCGCCATTCAAAACCGGCTGCTTGAAAGATTTGATCTAAGCCCAGTGCTTCGGCGGCTTTTTTCACCGGCCGAGATCCCGGTACCACAATTCCCGTCACACTGTCTTTAATCTTACGACCGGCAATAATCTTGGCCGCTTCTTGTAAATCCGACAGACGGCCATTGGTACAAGAGCCGATAAAGACGTATTCCACCGGGATATCACTAGGCTTTTGGCCGGGCATAAGTTCCATGTATTCATAGGCCAGCTCGTCATTATGGTCGGCAATAGCTGGAAAAGCGTCGTGGACTGCAACACCCATTTCCGGATTGGTCCCCCAAGTGACAAAAGGCGCTAGATTTCCAGCGTCCAAGGTCAACAACCGGTCAAATTCTGCATCTTCATCGGTGTATAGTGTCTGCCAGTCTGCCACAGCTGCTTGCCAATTTTTTGGAGCAAAGCGCCGATTCGCCACATAGTCAAATGTCTTTTGATCTGGGGCAATCATCCCCATTTTGGCGCCCCCTTCAATGGCCATGTTGCAAATGGTCATGCGCTCATCCATGCTCATGGCAGAAATCGTCTCTCCGAAAAATTCCACTCCATAGCCTACGCCAAAGTCCGTGCCGTATTTCGCAATCAATGCCAAAATCACGTCTTTGGCATAAACCCCCGGCTGCAATTTCCCGCTAATTTCAATGCCCATGCGTTTGGGTTTGCGTTGCCAAATCGTCTGGGTGGCAAAGACATGCTCCACTTCACTAGTGCCAATACCAAAAGCCAAAGCTCCAAATGCGCCATGGGTAGCGGTGTGGGAATCCCCACAGACAATGACTTTTCCCGGTTGGGTTAAGCCTACTTCTGGTCCTACCATATGCACAATGCC
Source organism: Enterococcus sp. 2201sp1_2201st1_C11_2201SCRN_220225 (assembly GCF_040925905.1). NCBI lineage: Bacteria > Bacillati > Bacillota > Bacilli > Lactobacillales > Enterococcaceae > Enterococcus > Enterococcus sp. 2201sp1_2201st1_C11_2201SCRN_220225. The sequence goes on along the minus strand of NZ_JBCOJC010000005.1, from coordinate 52,880 downwards.
TTGATTTTGGGACCCATTGTCGCAAAGTTCTACGCCAAACTCAGCACAATTTTCCCGCAATGTGTCAATCTGCTTTTTGGCAATCACATCGGTAATATTATGAATATCCACTGTGGGCACATTGTGATCCATAGTGCCAAAGATTTTTTCAGGACAGCGCACCTTGCGTCCCGCTTCTCGCAATCCTTCAAAGGCTTGGGGCGAAGTCACCTCATGAATCAACATCAAATCCACATAGAGCAACTGGGCATCCCCATCGTCTCCTTTAATCACATGACGCTCCCAAACTTTGTCAAAAAGTGTTTTTCCCATTTTATTTCCTCCCCTATGCAAAACTTAGCGGCCCAAAGCCTCAATCACCGCTTGGGTAAATTCACTAGTCGTAGCCGAACCGCCTAAATCCCCGGTGACCATCCCTTCATTCATCACATGATACACCGCACTTTCAATCTGGTCGGCCAAGTCTTGTAAAGCAAAACTTTGCCGTAACATTAAGACCACTGACAAAATCATGGAAGCAGGATTGGCAATATTTTTTCCAGCAATATCTGGCGCTGAACCGTGAATCGGTTCGTATAAAGAAACTCCCGAATCAGAATGACTGGCACTGGGCAAGACTCCCAGCGTTCCCGGCAAGACCGAGGCCTCATCGCTTAAAATATCCCCAAATAAGTTTTCCGTTAAAATTACGTCAAATTCTGTAGGCTGTTGCACGATTTTCATGGCACAAGAATCCACTAATTGATGGCTCAAAGTGACTTCTGGATAGTCCAGTGCTACTTTTTCCACAGTTTTTCGCCACAGTTTACTAGTGGCTAATACATTGGCTTTGTCTACAGAAGTCACGTGTTTTTTTCGGGTCGAAGCGATATCAAAGGCGATTTTGGCAATCCGGGTAATTTCTGCTTCTGTGTAGCGACAAGTATCATAGGCTTCTGACACCCCAAACTCCCGGGGTTCCCCAAAGTAAATCCCACTGGTCAACTCCCGCACCACTACAAAATCCGTGCCTTGGACGATGGCTTCTTTGACAGGAGACAACGGCAATAAAGCATCCGGTACTGCAATGGGACGGATATTAGCAAAGAGATTCAACTCTTTGCGTAACGCTAACAGCCCTTGTTCTGGGGTTTGAGTGGCCTGTTCCCAAGGTGACCCTGCTGGCCCGCCAATCGCCCCTAACAAAATAGCATCGGCAGTTTTACAGGCAACTAATGTCTCCTGGGGCAAGCCTACTCCGGCCGCTTCAATGCCGGCGCCGCCAAAAGGTTTTTCGATAAATTCAAAAGTTTCCGGTGCTGCTGCTTCTAAAACAGCTAAAGCTGCTGTCATAATTTCTGGTCCAATGCCGTCACCAGCTAATACTACAATTTTTTTCTTCATTTTATTTTGCCTCCTTTTTCAAAAGGGAACTGGCCTGCACATACGCTTTTGCTGAAGCTTCTAGCACGTCAAAGTCCACCCCGATACCGTTAATTCGTCTACCGGTCTTAGGACATGCCACCGAGACATGAACTTCGGCTTGGGCATCTTCTCCGGCGGTCAACGCATTAATCTCGTAGTTTACCAGTTTCGGCTGTTGATCAAAAATTTGATCAATGGAATTGTAAATCGCTTGAATCGAACCGGCCCCAATGGCAGAAGCCTCCCGCGTTTGCCCTTCTTCTTCCACTGTCACAATCGCTCCTTGCCGGCCACAAGACACATATTGCAACTGCAGGCCAACAAGGCGTGCGCTCTCTTCTTCTGTGCGTACTTCATCTGCCATAAGGGCAATCAAATCTTGGTCGGTGATCTGTTTTTTCTTATCGGCTAAATCTTTAAAACGACGAAAAGCTGTCTTTAACCCTTCCTCCGACAAGTGATAGCCCAGCTCTTCTAGTTTGGTCACAAAAGCATGGCGTCCAGAAAGCTTGCCTAGTGGGAGGGCATTGTTTTTGACCCCTACTAATTGCGGGGTGATAATTTCGTAGGTTTCTGGATTTTTCAACACGCCATCTTGGTGAATCCCCGACTCATGGGCAAAGGCATTGGCCCCAATCACCGCTTTGTTTCGGGGTACCGCCACCCCAGAAAGACGAGCGACAATGTCAGAAGTCCGTTTACTTTCCGCTAACACAATCCCAGATTCTGCTTGGTAATAATTTTTGCGGATGTGTAAAGCCACTGCCACTTCTTCTAATGCTGTATTGCCCGCACGCTCCCCGATTCCATTTACCGTACCTTCCACCCGGTTGGCCCCATTTTCAATGGCAGCTAGCGCATTGGCGGTGGCCATGCCTAAGTCGTCGTGACAGTGAGAAGAAAAGATGATTTCCTCTTCCGACTGGATATTGCCGATTAAATAAGCAAAAAGGGCACCGTATTCAGTGGGATTGCTGTAGCCTACCGTGTCCGGAATATTGATAATTGTCGCCCCCGCATCAATGGCGGTTTGCACGGCTTTTAATAAGAAGCCCCGCTCCGTGCGCGTCGCATCTTCTGGCGAAAACTGAACTTTTTCAAAGCGTTCTTTCGCATAAGTCACATGCTCTTTAATGGAAGCCAATACTTCTGCTTCCGTCATTTTTAGTTTGTATTTCATATGCACAGGACTGGTGGCCAAAAAGACATGAACCTGGGGATACTTCGCCTCTTTTAGCGCTTCATAAACCCGATCAATATCTTTTTTCTGGCAACGAGCCAGGCCGGCTACCGTCATTTTCGTAGCCGCTTGTCCAATGGCTTTCACCGCTTCAAAATCCCCCGGCGAAGCAATAGGAAAACCTGCTTCGATGGTATCAATCCCCCATTTTTCCAACTGTAAGGCGATTTGCACCTTTTCTTTGGTGTTAAAGTTAACCCCTGGCGTCTGCTCCCCATCCCGCAAGGTCGTATCAAAAAATTGAATCTTCCGCATACATTTCTCCCCCTTTAAAAAAACCGACTCCCCAATTTTACTTTCCCGATAAAAAAGTATAAAAAAAGCACTCCACAAAGGTTTTTTCCTTTATGCAATGCGAATAGGACTCTTCTTTTTGATTGTACCAAAAGAGTCCAAGTTTATAATAATAATAAGCCAAAAATAGCTGCGTTATCCTTCATTTTCATCACCTGTTTGTCCGTTGTCGGTTTCTCGTTAGTACAAAAATACCGAAATTCTTCCCCAATGTCAACTGTTTTTACGGAATTTTCTGAATATTCTAGAGTGGACGGCAGAAAAGTACCGGTTATTTTTTGCAAAATGACAGCAAAAACAGAACGTTTTGACCGTTTTTTAGAAGGTTGCAATACAGATGCGGTGGCATATTCTTTCTTAACTACCGAATCTATCTCTAATACCGACTTTTTCAACAAACAACAACACTCTGCATCAGAAAAAAAGCGCCGAAAACGCCACAGGTATTTAACGACTTTCGGATCATCTCGGTGAGTAAAAAATAACTCCCGGACTTCTTTACGGTAAAGGGCTACCGATACTTTTTTCACATTTGGACAGAGTAGTGCCACCACATTGATCAAGCGCAAATAGCTCAAAAAGACTGCTGGCCGACAGGTTTCGCTGTAATAATATTTTTTCAAACGCCGCGCTGTGGTCTCAGGTTTAAAATAGGCGATTTGATTAAACGTCACAATCATCAGTACTCCCCCTCAGTCAAAAGTATAGCTTTGAATCAAGCTTCGCTAATCGTAAATACGCATTTACTCCTTTTTTCTATCTTGAATGCTAAAAATAACCCTTTTAGCAAAGCCCTTCATGGTACACTGGAGGTAATTATTTTCCAAAAGAAAGGACTAATCCGATGAAAAAGCAAAAAATCAGCCCGCCCCAACTAGGGGAACTGAAACCCCAGGATTTTTTCTTAGATGATGAAGCGCTGTATCAAGACGGTTTCCTAAAAGACAGCGACCAAAGTTACACCACTTGCCACAATCTAATTATCCAAGAATCCCAGTTGAAAAATATCCAACTAGTAAACAGTCGCCTGGAACGATTCCAAGCTGCAAATGTAATTTTTGACAAATGCGACCTTTCCAATTGCGAGCTTTTAGGCGCTAGTTTCCATCAAGTGGAATTTCGTCAATGCAAACTTACCGGTGCGAACTTTGCCGAAAGCTATTTGCGAGATTGTCGCTTTGTGGACTGTCTGGCCGATTACGCCTCATTTTCCAACAGCAATCTGAAAAATGTGGCTTTTAACGACTGCCGCTTAAAGGAAACAGACTTTTACGACTTGACTTGGAAAGCGTTGGAACTTAATGGCTGTGAACTAACCCGTAGCAATTGGCTCCATACCACATTAAACAATCTGAACCTTTCTAGCTGTGATTTCGAAGCCATTTCGATTTCCCCGGAACAACTCCGAGGTCTTGTGGTCAATCCTGCTCAAGCTTTGATCATTGCCGCTGGACTGGGGTTGGTAATTGAATAATGCCTCAACCTATTAAAAAGGAAGGGTGACAAAAGTTGGGTCACCGTCCTACGAACCGAACAATACCAAACGTGAGACGCAAGCAAAAGAAGGGTATCTTCCATTAAAAATCATTGGAAGATACCCTTCTTTTCATTGCTAAAAATCTTAAACGCTGCCTAACCTTGATTTCATCAAGCTAAGGCAGCGTAATTCGCTTTTTCTCTTTTCACGTATGGTAATGTTCTCTCTTCGGACTAAGACACAAAAATTGTCACGATTTTTTATCATCCGAATCTTTTTTATCAATAAAAATTAAATGTTCGTTGTTTATCATTTAGGGAATACTTATATCACGGTCCCTTTTTTATTTTATCCGCCGCCACATAGCCACGAGCATCCACACCGCCAAAATCAAACTAATCAACATGGCAATGGCCGCCCCAAATGTAGAATCAGAAAAAGGCAATGGCACATTCATGCCAAAAAAGCCGGTAACGATGGTAGGTACGGTCAAAAGCAACGACCACACCGTTAAAAATTTCATAGTATCGTTTAGATTGTTGTTCAACAAATTGTTATAGGTACCAGAAAGCTGCTCCAAAATTTGTGAGGCCAGCTGGGTCATTTCCATGGCCTGATTGGCTTCAATCAACGCGTCTTCCAGCTGTTCTTTTTCCGTATCATTTAATAAGCGATGCATCCGTTGAATCCCCATCTGCTGCAAAAGAACCGCATTTTGCTTGGTGGCGGTCAACAAATAAATTAAGCCAATATCCAAGTCACTCATGGCAATCAAGTTTTTATTGGTGGTACGCTCTCGCAATTTGGCGTTTAAGCGCGTGCGCTCATTGTTCACTTCTTCAATCAGCGGATAAAAGGCACTGCTGATTAAAAACAAAGTGTGAAATAACAAACTATAGGGACTTTGCCCGGGATTATGATGAAGTAATTTTTCAATCATTTCATTGACGTAATTCGTTTCTTGATTAGTAAAAGTAAAGATACTTCCCTTTTTTAAAATAAACGCCATGGGACTGGTTTCATAGTGATTTTCCACTTTTTGCTTTTGAGGCACATTGAAAATCACCAACACCGCCTCGGTTTCGCTATCATACTCCACCCGGGCTCGTTCATGGGTATCCAAGGAATACAGCACCATTTCATCAGAAAGGTGATACTTTTCCTGCAAAGCCTCAATTCGCGTCATGTCCCGCTCATCCACTTGAATCCAGGTGCTCTTGCCTTCATTAAAACTACGCATTTTTTCCACTTGCCCACTCCTTTGCCCAAAGTTCGTTATACTCAGTGTACCAGAAGGCGGAAAAAAATGCCCCAGCTACCTTCACTGGAGAAGTTTTTTAATAAACAGCCATCCCCCATCCTCTTCTGTCAAATAAGTAAAGCCGAGAGATACTAATAAATCAATCGAAGGCTGATTTTCCGGCATAACTCCTGCTTTCACCAGGGTTGCCCCTTGGGTTGTCAACCATTTCAAAACACCACTGGCCACTTCTCTGGCTAGACCTTGTCGGGCAAAATCTGGATGAATCGTATACCCCAACCAATACTCACTCCCGGCTTTTTGCAAATAGACATCTCCAATGAGTAAATCCCTCGTTTTGTCCGCAATGGCAAACTGCTGGCCTTCTTCCAATTTTCTTGAAGTGAATAAAAAAGCCTCGTACTCTTCTTTACTCAGGCCCTTAAAGCCTTGATACTGCATCCATTCCAGATTGTTGCGATAGGCCATAAAACGCTCCAAATCTTTTTCTTGAAAAAAACGTATTTGACAGCGTGGTGTTTGAAAATTCATAGGTCACCTCTTTGTTTCAGACTTTGTGTCCTCACTTTACATTTTCTTTTTATTCTAGCAAAAACCCCCGCCTTCACCAAGACGGGGGGTGTGTTATTCTTTTACGCCACCGGACTACCTTGGCGCATTTCAGCTAATTTTTCATCAATCAGCTTCAAGACTTCTTCTGCGGCTTTTTCATCTTCCACAAAGTTTAACAAATCGCCGTTGATTTGGATTTTAGGACTTTCATTGTAGGCCTCAAACCAAGCGTCGTAGCGACTGTTTAATTCCTTATAGTAATCATACAATGAAGGATCGTAGTCCAATTGTTCAAAAGGACGGCCCCGTTTTTCAATACGGGCTAACATGGTTTCAAAGGAGACTTTGATATGTACCAACAGATCCGGGTGCTTTTTGTAGGCGGCATAAGGCAATTCTTCCAACATATTGGCTAAAAGTTCATCATAGACTTTGACTTCGGTTTCTGTTGCCCGACCTAGGTCAGCATTTAAATGAAACAACAAAGAATCCTCGTAAATTGAGCGATCTAACACATTGTCTTCATTTTGTAGGGCTTGTTTAATGCTATCAAAACGCTTGTTCAAAAAGTAAATTTGTAATAAAAACGCATATTTATTAGGATCCGCGTAAAACAATGGCAAGACTTCATTGTTGTCCACCGATTCATAAAAGGCTTCACTGCCCAGATGATTTGCAATCATTTCCGTTAAACTTGATTTTCCCGCACCAATCGTGCCCGCTAATACGATCACACTCATTGCCTCCAACTCTCATTTCATTCAAAATAATTTTTTCAATCTGTTTCTCGCAACACTATACTCCAGAAATCAGAAGACCGTCAACTAAAATCAATGCCACTATTTTTCACTTTTTCCAATAAAGTATTAAGAAATCGAGAGAATCGCCATTTCTTTATCCGAAACGGTTAACGTACTCTAGAATTTCTAGTAGAATAGGAAGGCAGAAGTTTCCAAAAGGTAATTTTTATTCTTCAAAAAGTTGCCTTTTGGAAACACTTGAGCCTAAAAAATAAGAAACGAGGTGTTTGTTGTGCAGGTCATTGCCACTGGAGTTGCTAGTGGAAAAATCATCTTAATGGGAGAACATGCCGTAGTCTATGGGAAACCAGCCATTGCTATGCCCTTTGCGGCGACCAAAATTACCGCCACCATGCAACAAGCCTCACAGGATTTTTTAACATCCAACTATTATAGCGGGAGCTTAGCACAAGCCCCCGCTAACTTAATGAACTTGCAACACTTAATCAGCCAGTTGCGCAAAGACTTTGCGGCGCCTTTTGTGGACTGCCAAATTACCAGCACCATCCCCGCCGAACGCGGCATGGGTTCCAGTGCAGCGGTAGCAGTGGCAGTTACCCGGGCTTTTTTGGCTTGGCAAGAAATTCCCGAAACCCAAGAGCTGCTATTGAAATACGTCAACTCCTCTGAAGAAATCGCCCATGGCAACCCTAGTGGCATTGATGCGGCGGCAACTAGCGGCAACCAGCCGATTTTTTTCCAAAAAGATCGGCCTTTAGAACCCTTTGAATTAAATCTCACCGGCGCTTTAATCGTAGCCGACACTGGCGTGAAAGGCAAAACCCGGGATACAGTGGCAGACGTAGCCACTTTACTCCACCTACAACCGGAAAAAACCCGCTCCGCCATTGATAAGTTAGGAACGTTAACGAAATCCGCTCGTCTGGCCATTAGCAATAATCAGCCGGCAGTCTTAGGGCAACTGATGAATCAGGCCCAAACGGTTTTACAACAGCTTTCGGTCAGCGATGCCAGCTTGGATCATTTGGTACAAGTGACCCGCCACAATGGCGCACTAGGCGCGAAATTAACCGGTGGCGGTCGTGGTGGCTGTATGATTGCTTTAGCCCGTGATTTCACACAGGCAAAAATCATCGCCAATCAATTAGAAAATGAAGGAGCCAAGGCGACTTGGATCCAAGAATTAGGAGTTTGTCAGTATGTATAAAGGAAGTGCCCGGGCCTATACCAATATCGCCTTGATCAAATACTGGGGGAAGAAAAATGAAGAGCTGATTCTGCCGATGAATAATAGCCTCTCCCTAACCTTAGATGCGTTTTACACGGAAACCAGTGTCTGTTTTGATCCTGAACAAAAAGAAGACCGCTTTTTCTTAGACGGTCAACTACAAGACCCCAAGGCTACCAAAAAAATTAGTCACTTTTTAGATTTAGTTCGCAACCTTGCCGATAAAAACTGGCATGCTACAGTGGAAAGTCGCAACTTTGTCCCCACTGCAGCGGGACTAGCTTCTTCTGCCAGTGGTTTGGCAGCGTTGGCTGCTGCCAGTAATGAAGCATTGGCATTAGGCCTAGATGAGCAAGGACTTTCCCGTCTAGCGCGGCGGGGCTCTGGTTCGGCTTGTCGCAGTATTTTTCCGGGCTTTGTGGAGTGGGAACAAGGATCTGACGATGAAACGAGTTTTGCCAAACAAATTCCTTCTGCCAATTGGGAACAGGATTTGGCCATGCTCTTTGTCTTGATTAACGACCAGCAAAAAGATGTCTCCAGCCGTGATGGCATGCGCCGCACTGTGGCGACTTCTAGCTTTTATCCTGGTTGGCTTGAAAGCGTCCCTGAAGATTTAGCCCAAGCAAAAATTGCCATTGCGACTCAAAATTTCACTCGTCTAGGGGAAGTCACCGAAGCCAATGGGTTGAAAATGCACGCTACCACCCTAGCTGCCACACCCCCCTTTACTTATTGGTCTCCAGATAGTCTTGTGGCCATGAACTTAGTACGGCAATTGCGCAAAGAAGGTTTGGAATGCTATTTCACCATGGACGCAGGACCAAACGTTAAAGTCCTTTGCCAGAAAAAAGACGAAGCAGCTCTTAAAGCGGCCTTTAGCCAACACTTTGCCCCTGAGCGCTTGATTTTAGCCCATGCCGGCTTTGGCACCCAAGTTCTTTAATTAAATGAAAGCAACACAACACAGGCTTTGCCTAAATGTAAGGAGTTTCGCTCATGTATGAAGTATCCGTCCCGGGAAAACTATTTATTGCCGGGGAATATGCCGTGGTGGAAGCCGGTCATCCGGCAATTATCGTCGCGGTGGATCAATTTATTACCATTACCATCGCCACTGCTAAAAAAAATGGCAGCATTCAGTCCGAACAATACAGTGAACTGCCCATTCGTTGGACTCGCCGGAACAATCAACTGGTTCTCGACGTACGGGACAATCCTTTCCATTATATTTTAGCCGCCATTCACTTGACGGAAAGCTACGCCCAAGAACAAGGATGCGACCTTTCTTTTTATGATTTGAAAGTCACCAGTGAATTGGACAATTCCAGCGGGCGCAAATACGGTCTGGGCTCAAGTGGTGCCGTAACGGTGGCTACAGTGAAAGCTTTGAACGCTTTTTACCACTTACAGATGGACCAAATGACCATCTTTAAACTCTCGGCATTAGCCCATTTACAAGTGCAAGGCAATGGTTCTTGTGGGGATATTGCAGCTAGTTGTTTTGGAGGCTGGATTGCTTTTTCCACCTTTGATCCCACTTGGGTCAAAGATGCCCAAGAAAAAATGTCTCTAACAGAGCTTTTAGCCACACCTTGGCCTTATTTAATGATTGAACCACTAACCGTGCCAAAAAACGTGCGCTTGTTAATCGGCTGGACCGGTAGCCCTGCTTCCACCAGTGATTTGGTAGATCAAGTCCACGAATCCAGAGACTTGAGAGAACAGGCCTACCAAAAATTTCTCGCCGACAGTAAAGACTGCGTGGAGCGTTTGATTACAGCTTTTCAAGAACAAGACGTCCCTCAAATTAAAAAGATGATTACCTTAAATCGTTCTCTTTTAAACGGCTTAAGCCAATTTACCGATGTAGTAATCGAAACCCCAGCTTTAAAAACCATGTGCGACTTAGCAGAACACTTTAACGGCGCTGCCAAATCCTCTGGTGCCGGTGGCGGGGATTGCGGCATTGTGATTGTGGACCAAAAAACCGGCATTTTGCCTTTGATGAGTTCTTGGGAAAAAGCGGAAATCACTCCTTTGCCCCTCCACGTTTATCACTATTCCAGAGCCACAAAAAACTAGCAGGAGGACTTTATGAATCGCAAAGATGAACACGCAGCCTTAGCCATGGATTTTTATCAAGAAAAAAGCAATGACTTTGACTTGATTCGCATCGTTCATGATTGTTTTCCTGAGATGAAAGTTGCCGATACGACCCTTGCTGTTGAACTCTTAAACCAAGAGTTCCCCCGGCCTTTTTTCATCAATGCCATGACCGGTGGCAGCCAAAAAACCAAAGAATACAACCGCCAATTGGCAGAAGTGGCCAAAGAATGCAATTTGATGATGGCCACAGGTTCTGTCAGTGCGGCTTTAAAAGACCCCAGTGTAGCCGATAGTTTCACCATTGTGCGCAAAGTTAATCCCACAGGTTTTATCACAAGTAATCTCGGTGCAGGTACCACCTTGGATCAAGCGCAGCGAGCAGTGGATTTACTTTCAGCCAATGCCTTACAAATCCACCTCAATGTGGCCCAAGAATTGGTCATGCCAGAAGGAGATCGGGATTTTTCCCAATGGCTCAGTAAAATCGAAACCATCGTCCGTCATTTGCCTGTACCCGTCATCGTCAAAGAAGTGGGCTTTGGCATGTCTCGCAAAATGGTGCAACAGTTAGTGGACTGTGGCGTCACTGCCATTGACATTAGCGGTCGTGGCGGTACCAGCTTTACTAAAATCGAAAATGCCCGCCGCCCCCAACAAGAGCTGAGTTATCTATCAGATTTTGGACAAAGTACCCCGGAAGCTTTATTGGAAGCTTTAGAAGTGCCCCAAATTTTTGACTTGATTGCTTCTGGCGGCATTCAAAATGCTTATGATATTTATAAATCTCTAGTTTTAGGCGCGAAAAGCTGTGGGATTTCTGGCAAAATGCTCCACACGGTAATCCACGGTGGCGTTGAAGCCGGCATTCAACTGGTCCAAGACTGGTCAAATGAATTGCGCCTGTTAATGACATTAACCGGGCAAAAAAATCTAAAAGACTTGCGCCACGTGCCGGTGGTCTTTTCCGGCAGCCTTTTGGAATGGTGCATAAACCGCGAGATTGATAGTAAAAAATACAGTATGCGGTAAATAATTGTTGAAATTCCGGTGTCCTCGACGCTAGATTGCCATTGTTTATCATAAACCCACTCATAAACCAAAAGCTCCCACCGCTTCTCAAGTCATTCTTGAAGGTCGGCGGGGGCTTTTTTGTCCTTTCTTTTCCCCTGTTTTTTCGTTATGATAAGGTCGTGCATTTAAAATCGAGGCAACTCGGACTGGTTCGGAAACTTCCCAGAATAAAAAACTAAGTATCTCTAAAAAGGAGGTTAGAAAAAATGCAAAAAGTAATCATTGATTGCGATCCGGGAATTGATGATGTGCTGGCTTTGGAGTACGCTTTGCGCTCACCAGAACTAGAAGTCGTCGCCATCACCGTAGTGGCCGGCAATGTCCCTGTACATCTTGGGGTAGACAATGCTTTTAAAGTTTTGGAACGCTGTAATCGTTTAGATGTTCCCGTTTACGTCGGTGCCAGCCAACCATTGAAAAAGCCCTTTGTCTCCGCTCAAGATACCCACGGAGAAGACGGATTAGGCGAATCGGGGATTGCAAGACGTTCTACCGTCTCCCCTCAATCTCAGACAGCTTCTGAGTTTTTACAGGAGTATTTTGCCACCACTAAAGACACCGGGGTAATCGCATTAGGGCCATTGACCAACATCGCCTTGGCCTTAGCAAAAGACAGCAGGTGGGGGCAAAACATAACCCGTTTTGTCACCATGGGCGGCACTTACAAAAGTCATGGCAACTGTTCGCCGGTAGCTGAATTTAACTACTGGTGTGATCCCGACGCTGCGGCCTTGGTTTACCAAACCTTGCCCTGTCAAATCGAAATGGTCGTCCTTGATGTCACTCGCAAAATCGTCTTCACGCCAAACATCTTGGAATACACCAAACGGATGAACCCTGAGTGTTTTGCCTATTTACAGAAAATCACCCGCTTTTACTTTGATTTTCATTGGCAATACGAGCATATCTTGGGCTGTGTGATTAACGATCCTTTGGCGGTGGCCTATTATATTGATCCTGGGCTATGCCAAGGCTTTGAAAGCTATGTAGCGGTGGAAACTAAAGGCATCAGCATCGGCCAAACCCTAGTTGATCGCTATGATTTTTGGCAAAAAAAAGCCAATGCGAAGATTTTAGACACCGTGGATTCACGGAAATTTTTTGAACTGTTTTTGACCGTCATCTTAAATGCACCAGAAGCCATTATCGCTTCTGACCTACAAAATTTAAGATTAGGATGACTAAAATGAAACTACAAACACGACAACTGACTTTTATGGCTATGGCCTTAGTCTTAAACATTGTCATGGGAAATCTGGCCTTATTATTGCGCCTGCCCATTTACTTAGACACCATTGGTACGCTTTTAGCTGCCACATTATTTGGGCCTGTAGCTGGTATCATCGTGGGACTGTTGAGCGCTTTGATCACGGGGGTCACTGCTGATTTATTTTCTCTTTACTATGCCCCCGTTCAACTTTGTATAGGCGGTGTAGCCGGCCTTTTGCTCTACCAAAAGAAAATCGGCTGGTCACTCCCTTTTAAAGCCTTTTTGATTACACTACCGGGAACCATTGTGGCTTCTTTCATCACCGTCTCGCTCTTTGGAGGCATCACCTCCTCTGGCTCCAGTATTATCGTTCAGTTTCTATACGGCTTTGGGGTAAATCAAACCCTCAGCGTCTTTTTGGTGCAAATCATCACCGATTACGCCGACAAATTAGTCAGCCTACTGTTGGTTTTCACCCTATTGAAGTTATTAAACAAAGCCCCCGTTGATTACAAACGGACATGATTGAATCAAAAAAACAGGCAATCCAAGGTGTGACATAAATCATTTCAAAGTGATAAATAGCGAAATGCTACTACACTCCTCAAGGAAATAGATAATAAAAAAATATTTGCGACAATCGTTGTGTCTTAGTCCAGAGAACGAGCAGTACCATACGTTTAAAGAGAAAAAGTGAATTACACTGACTTAGCTTGATGAAATCAAGGTTAGTCAGTGTTTGAAATTTTTAACGATGAAAAGACAAGCAACTTCCCATGATTTTTAATGGGAGTTGCTTGTCTTTTGCTCGTGGCTCACGTTTGGTATTGTTCAGTTCGGAGGACGGTAACATGGCTACTTGCCTGTTTTTTTACATATGAAAGGTTTTGCCCAATAGTTCCACCGGAGTGTTGCGGCGACTTGTACCAAACTCTTTGCGCAACGTTACCAAACTCAAATCCACAAAACCTAATTTGTGGTACAAATACAAAGCTTCCCGATTTCGAGGTACCACATCGAGGCACAAAGCCTCAGCAGAACTTTCTTTTTTCAACCAGTCTTCCACTAAATATATGGCTTGTGTGCCCAACCCTTGACGACGAAAATCCGGTGCAATATACAGCTCTTCTAGCCAAGGTACTTGTGGGCCACGAAACACCAAGCGTACAAACCCCACTGGAGTGTTCCCTTGATACAAAATAAAGAGGCAACTTTTTTCTTCTTGCCATTTTCCCAAAATTTCTTTAGCCTCCGCTACATACGCTGGTGAAGGCTCTTTTTGCTCCGAAAGAATCAACGCTTCATGAAAACTAAAAAAGTCCCCAATCCACAAAAACAGCTCCGGTTCTTCCTGATAAGCTTGTAATTTCAACTGCTCCATGTTTGCCTCCGTTAGTCACGCCCAAAGAATTTCTGGAAAAAACCTTTTTTCTCACTCTTTTCACGGACTAGTTTTTCATTGTCTTCAGGAGCTTTCAAAACCAACTGCACTTCTTCTTCCAAACGCAGAAGATTATTCATTTCAATCATGCCTTTAAGACTAGAAATCATTCGGCGCAGGTCACTTTCCTTTAAGCCAAAACTGGCCTCTGCCTCTTCTATCCCGGAATCGGACTGCAATTCTTGAATCACATTGCCAATTTGCCCCACTTGATCTCGTAGCAGCTGCATCAAGCTTACTTCCCCAGACACTTCTGGAAGTTTTCCTGGGACTAAATAGGTCACAATGGCTAAACCATTGGCATAATCCCGAAGATCATTGACCTTTTCTTGATATTCTTCCTTGCCATACTTTCCATCTTGCTCCATTTGTCGGGCAAATTCTTTTAATAAGGCTTGAGAATTGCTCAAAACCTGAATCGTCTCTGTTAATCGTGCCATGATAGCGCCTCCTTGTACTAGTTCTATCTTATCATAAGCAGTCCTTACTTATACTATATATAGGGCATTTTGCGAAACAAATAAAAGCCGGATTCTAACATCAGTATGCCAAACCAAAAACCCCCGCTCACAGCTGCTAAGAAGCAGTGAGCGGGGGTTTTACTGGGTGCTTATAAATGTTACCGAGACTTACGCTTTTGCGTTGTAAGAGTCGATGATGATGCCTTTTAATTCAGAGATTAAAGGTTCTTTCGGATTAGCAGTTGTACATTGGTCTTCATAAGCCAATTCAGCCATACGATCTACTGTTGTATCCAATACTTGTTTGGTTACACCTTGAGCTTTCAAGTTCATTTCGATACCGACTTTATGACCTAATTCGTAAACAGCAGTTGCCAAAGCTTCTACTAATTCTGCAGTAGTTTCGCCTTTTAGACCTAAGAACTTCGCGATATCAGCGTAGTCTGTGTCAGCCCGGAAGTAGTCATATTTAGGGAACATTGCATGTTTTTGAGGGTCTTTTGCATTGTAACGGATTACGTGTGGCAAAAGAATCGCGTTGGTACGTCCGTGAGGGATTCCGTATTCCCCACCGATTTTGTGTGCGATGGAGTGGGAAATTCCCAAGAAGGCATTGGCAAAGGCCATACCCGCCATAGTAGACGCATTGTGCATTTTTTCCCGTGATTCAGGGTCGCCCACTGCTACAGATTTTTCCAAGTAGTCAAAGACTAATTTGATTGCTTGCAAGCTCAAACCACGAGTGTAGTCAGAAGCCATTACAGATACGTAAGATTCGATGGCGTGAGTCAAAACGTCCATCCCAGTATCAGCAGTAACACTAGCTGGTACAGATAATACGAATTGAGGGTCAACAATCGCTACGTCTGGTGTCAATGCGTAGTCAGCCAATGGGTATTTCACGTGAGTGTCGCTGTCAGTGATTACCGCAAATGGTGTTACTTCAGAACCAGTACCAGAAGTAGTTGGGATACATACGAACTGTGTTTTCACTGCTTTGTCAATCTTGTAAGTCCGTTTGCGGATATCCAAGAATTTTTGTTTTGCGCCGAAGAAGGAAGTATCTGGGTGCTCATAGAACATCCACATGCCTTTGGCCGCATCCATTGCAGAACCGCCACCAAGAGCGATGATTGTGTCAGGCTCAAAATCAACCATAACTTTCGTACCAGCGTAAACTGTGTTTGTAGATGGGTTTGGTTCTACATCAGAGAAGATTTCGATTTTCACATCGTTTTTACGACGTTGCAAGACTTCCCGTACTGTGTCCGCATAACCAAATTGCACCATACCTGGGTCGCAGACGATCATTACTCGTTCTACGTTTTCCATTTTTTCCAAGTACAACAAGGAGTTCTTTTCAAAGTAAATCTTAGAAGGTAATTTAAACCATTGCATATTGTTTCTCCGTTTCGCGATAGTCTTAACGTTGATCAAATTGATCGCCGATACGTTCTTAGATACAGAGTTGTGACCGTATGAACCACAGCCCAATGTTAAGGAAGGAATCATTTCGTTGTAGATGTTCCCGATTCCGCCTTCCGCAGATGGTGAATTTACCAAGATCCGGCAAGCTTTCATTTTCAAGCCGTATTGTAATTGCAAGTCTTCATCTTCTGTGTGGATTACTGCTGTATGGCCTAAACCGCCAAGTTCCAACATACCCAATGCCAATGCAAAGCCTTCTTCATGGCTGTTTGATTTCATCATTGCCAAGACTGGGGATAATTTTTCCCGAGATAATGGGAAGTCCGCGCCCACGCCGTCTAGTTCAGCAATTAACATCTTCGTGCCTTCAGGAACTTTGATGCCTGCAAGTTTTGCAATATCCATAGCAGAATGACCAACGATTTTTGCGTTCACGGCATATTTGCCTTCGTTCATCACTGCGTCTTCTAATTTAGACAATTCGTTTTTCTTCACTACGTAACATTGATGAGCTTCAAATTCAGCTTTCACTTCGTCGTAGATTTCTTTATCCACGATAACCCCTTGTTCGGAAGCACAGATCATGCCGTTATCGAAAGTTTTAGAAACGATCACATCGTTAACTGCTCGTTTGATTTTCGCAGTTTTTTCGATGTAAGCAGGTACGTTACCAGCCCCAACCCCTAATGCAGGTTTCCCTGTAGAGTATGCTGATTTCACCATGCCAGGACCACCAGTTGCCAAGACGATTGCCACACCTGGGTGGTTCATTAATTTTTGGGTTGCTTCAATAGAAGAGTTTTCTTTTTCAATCCATTGAATACAGTTTTCAGGAGCACCAGCGGCAATCGCTGCATCCCGAACAATTTTCGCAGCTTCCACAGAACATGCTTGTGCAGATGGGTGGAAGGAGAAGATTACAGAGTTTGCAGTCTTCAATGAGATCATTGCTTTAAAGATGGTTGTTGAAGTTGGGTTCGTTGTTGGTACTACCGCAGCAACCACCCCAACTGGTCCTGCAACTTCGATCAAACCTTTTTGTTTGTCTTCGCCGATAACGCCGATTGTTTTATCATGTTTAATGGAGTTCCAGATGTATTCAGAAGCGTACATGTTTTTGATAGCTTTGTCTTCCACAATCCCCCGGCCAGTTTCTTCTACGGCCATTTTTGCTAAAGGCATGTGTTTGTCTAAGGCTGCCATTGCCATTTCGTGCACGATATGGTCCACTTGTTCTTGCGTAAAGTTTTCCATTTGTTTTGCAGCTACATTCGCTTTTGCTGCTAAGTCGTCGATTACCGTATCAACGTCGATGATTTCTACTTCTTTTTCCAATGTCTTAGCCATTGTCATCCTCCTATATTGCGGATCATTTTGTTTGTTAATCATTTCACATACAGAATGATACACGAAAGTCAGAAGCTTGTAAATAGTTTTTGTGATTTTTTTCACAGTTTTTTTGAAGAAATTTTTTTCATGCAAAAAAGTCAATAGAGATAAAGCTTACAGTCAAAACAAAGAAAGCCTTTCCATCCTTTTCAAAAGTAGAAAGACTTTTTTTAAAGTTTTTTTCAAGAGCAAATAAAATGTGAAGTCCTTCTCAATCAAAACAAGTCAGAGAAATCTTCCAACTCGCTTAACTCTTCTTGATGAGTCCGAATCTGAATTTGTTGGTAGTCAAAAAAATCATAAACCACAACAAGGCGTAAGAGACGTCGCTTTTCTGCCTTTTTTGTCACTTTTTTCTTAGACCACAACCACTGACAATACTCCCACAGTTCTCTTTTGGTGATTTGTTCATAGCCTTGTTGGTGAAACTCCTGCAGTTTTTCATTGAGCGGTTTGCCGTAATACCATTTTTCCCACCATTTCATCATTGACACTCCTTTTTCTAAGCAAAATTGATCAGTGTCTAGGTAAAGAAAAATCCTGCAAAGCTGCAGGATTAGTCTTTGTTTTCAGTTGTGTCTGGTGTTTCAACCGGTTCAGTTGGTTCGACAACTTTTTCAACTGGTGTTTCTTCCACTTCAGTTACTGTATCGTCATTATAAACTGCAGTACCTGGTGTTACGGATTTAATAGCCGCTTTGTCATACTCCAAGAAAATGCCTTCACAGTCAATCACCACTGTTTTGTCGTTGACCTCAGACAAGACACCGTGTAAGCCACCAATGGTTACCACATTGTCCCCAGCTTTCATGGCGTTTAATGTGTTTTGGCGTTCTTGTTGTTGTTTCTTAGTGGAGCGAGACATGAAAAACCACATCGCCGCTAAGACAATAATTGGCAGTATCAATGTTCCCATAGATCCCATAGATATGTTCACCTCGATTTTTTTAATTCAGTCTTTGAAAACCTTCAAAGGACGTACAAAATATACTATAACAAACTTAAGCGCTTTTCACTACGGTTTTTCCTTAAGATTAAAAACTTTTGGCGTTTTCTTTATTAAAGCCATATTCTTCAAAGAAGGCTTGGCGGAACTCTAAAAGATTATCATCCATAATCGCTTGACGGACTTGTTTCATCAAATTTAACAAGAAATACAAATTGTGATAAGAAGTCAACCGAATGCCAAATGTCTCGTCACATTTAATCAAATGACGAATATAAGCGCGGCTGTAATTTTTACAAGTGTAGCAGTCACATTTTTCATCAATTGGTCGGAAATCGTGGGCATACTTGGCATTTTTCACCACAAGCCGGCCTTGAGAAGTCATACAAGTGCCGTTTCTAGCAATACGGGTAGGCAGCACACAGTCAAACATATCCACTCCCCGAATCACGCCGTCAATTAAAGAATCCGCAGCCCCCACGCCCATTAAGTAACGAGGTTTGTTTTCCGGAATCCAGGGTGTAGTGAATTCTAAAACCCGATTCATTTCAGATTTTGGTTCTCCTACAGACAAGCCCCCAATGGAATACCCAGGAAAGTCCATGGCTACCAAGTCTTTGGCGCTTTGTTTGCGTAAATCTTCAAAGCCCGCTCCTTGGATAATCCCAAACAAACCTTGGCGATCTGGATTGGCATGAGCTTCTAAGCCTCGATGCGCCCAACGACTGGTGCGTTCCACGGATTTTTTCACATAATCATAGCTTTCATCAAAAGGTGGGCACTCATCAAAACTCATCATAATATCAGAGCCCAATTTATTTTGGATTTGAATGGCTTTTTCCGGTGACAAGAACAATGGCGCACCATTTAGATGATTCTTAAAGTGCACTCCTTCTTCTTCGATATTGCGCATATCTGCTAAAGAAAAGACTTGGAAACCGCCGGAATCGGTTAAGATTGGTTGATCCCAGTTCATAAACTTGTGCAAGCCACCTGCTTCTGCCACCAGATCTTCTCCGGGCCGTAACCACAGGTGATAAGTGTTACTTAAAATAACTCCAGCGCCCATTTCTTTCAATTCTTCTGGCGACATGGTTTTAACCGTAGCTAACGTGCCCACGGGCATAAACATCGGAGTAGGAAATGTCCCATGGGGCGTGATTAACTCCCCTAAGCGCGCTCCGGTGTGTTTTTCTTTTTTTATTAAACGATACTGAATTGCCGGTTGTGTCATTTTGATCCTACTTTCTCTTTTAGTAACAACAGCCTAAGCCTTGCTTCAACTCACCTATGATAATAGTTGGTCTAAAAAAAGTAAAGCGCCCACAATCCTTCTTAAGAAAATACCAAAGGGACAAGGCTACTCGATTATTCTTTTTCGCATATCTTCGTAAAAAGTTTGTTTCAAAAGACGAGGGAGACTCGATTTGCTATACTGAGAGCAAGACAATCAAAATGTTAGGGTGATTGTTATATTTAGAAGGGAGAAAAGTATGAAAAGTAGAAAAGAACTAAAACAAGAGGCCAAAGATGCCTTAAGAGGGCGTTGGGGGAGTGCCATGGTGATGAATATTGTCCCTGGCTTACTCATTATGATTATTGTTTGGATAGTAATTGTTTTGGTGTCATTACCTTTAATGGCCAATACCGTGATAAGTGAAACGGTTGTGAATAATTCCAGCGGGGAAATGGATTTAGCTACAGCTTTAGCAATGATTCCTTCTCTAGGGGGCACTACTTTAGTCAGTCTAGTAGCCGGCTTGGTTGGCATTGTGATTCAAAGCGGCATCAACTTCACGTACTTAGATGCCATTCGCGGACGCAAGGAAGAACCATATCGCGTGGCCGATGCCTTTCGCTGTTTCCGTTCTCCTTATCTTTTAGGCTTAATCGTGATTTTTATTCTAGTTTCCATTTTTAGCTATCTGTGGGCTTTATTATTAGTGATTCCCGGTATTATTAAAAGCTATTCCTATGCTCAAAGTTATTTTATCTATTACGATATTTATGAAGGTACTGGGGAAAAGCCGGATGCTTTGGAATGCATTACTGCTAGCCGGCGTTTAATGGACGGTTACAAATGGCAACTCTTTGTACTAGACTTAAGCTTTATTGGCTGGGGCATTTTGGCCAGCATTACGGTAATTGGTTTATTGTGGTTTATCCCTTATTATTACACCACCAGAGCTGCTTTTTATAACGCACTACCTGATGAAGCAGTGACTTTTTAAAGTATTCAAAAGGCCGGAGCACAACGCTCCGGCCTTATTTTTTATGCTCACGCTTCCTCTTCCGGAGAGAAATGGAACTTGATCATCTCATTGATGAAAATCGGTACAATGGAAAGGATTGCCACTAGCAGCCAATGATTTAAGCTAATGGACACCAGATTAAATAACTCTTGTGTTATTGGCAACAAGGCCACTGCCGTGGTGATTAAAATGGCCAAAACTGCCATTTCAAACAACGATTTATTCGAAGCTAAGCGGACTTGAAAAATAGAGCGACTGCTACGAACATTAAAGACATGTAAAATAGAAGAATAAGCCAACACGAGAAAAGCCACCGTTTGCCCTACTTCTGGACTGGCTGCTACCCAATGACTGATGGTTTCGCCAAAACGGCCTAAGTAATAGCCAAAGAGAGTCACGAAAGTAAAGCTGGCTGCATTAATGGCGATTTTCTTGCCTAGCCCTCGAGCAAAGATACTCTCATGAGCAGGAATCGGTGCTTCTTCCATAATTCCTGCTTCGGCTGGTTCTCGGCCTAGCGCAAAACCAGGCAAGCCATCTGCAATTACATTAACAAAGAGCAATTGCACGGCTGTAAAAGGTGAGCCCCAACCTAGGAGCATGGCAATCACGACGATAAAAATCTCGGAAATATTACAACTTAACAGGAAATTCACCGCTTTGCGCACATTTTGATAGACCGTACGCCCTTGGGCTACTGCATCCACAATGGTAGCAAAATTATCATCCGTTAAAATCATATCTGCCGCACCTTGGGCTACGTCTGTTCCGGTGATCCCCATGGCGCAACCCACATCACTGGCTTTTAAGGCCGGAGCATCATTGACCCCATCTCCAGTCATGGCCACTACGGCTCCTGTGCGCTGCCAAGATTTCACGATCCGAATTTTATCTTCTGGCGTCACCCGCGCATAGACCCGCAGTTTCTTCACTTTTTGATCCAATTCTTCGTCACTCATTTTTTGCAATTGCGCACCAGTTAACGCTTGTTTTTGATTGGTCAAAATCCCCAACTCTTTGGCAATGGCACTGGCGGTGACCACATGATCACCGGTGATCATCACGGTGGTAATCCCTGCTCGTTTTGCCTTGGCAATGGCTCCTTTACTTTCTGGCCGTGGAGGGTCAATCATGCCAATTAATCCTAAGAGTTGCAAGTCTTGTTCCAAATATTCTGAGGTCATTTCACTAGGCTTTTCCTCAAAAATCCGGTAGCCTACTGCAATTACCCGTAAAGCTCGTTTACCGAAACGATCGTTGACGATGGTGGCTTTTTCCAGATCCCCATAGTGAAATTTCGGTAATAAAACATCAAAAGCGCCCTTGGTGACGGATAAGTATTTTTTGCCTTTTTTATGCACCGTAGTCATCATTTTCCGCTGTGAATCAAAGGGAATTTCGCCGATTCTGGGGTATTCTTCGTCTAATTCTTTTTTGGTGTGGTAACTTTCTTCCACCGCCCGGACAATGGCCCGCTCAGTTGGGTTGCCTTGGTAGTCTTTTTCCCCGTCTTCGTCTTTTGTGACCAAAACATCGGTACACAAAGTAGCGATTTTCAAAACTTCCATGGCTTCGTCTGTCATCTGGTCTTCCACATCTGTCACCACATCGCCATGAGACCACACCCGACGCACCCGCATTTTATTTTGGGTCAACGTTCCGGTCTTATCAGAACAAATGACACTAGCTGTGCCTAGCGTTTCCACTGCTGGCAAACGACGAATAATGGCGTTTTTCTTAGCCATTTTTTGTACACCATAGGCTAAAGTCAACGTGACAATCACCATTAAGGTTTCGGGCACAGCAGCAACGGCTAGAGAAACCGCAGTTAAAAACATATCCAAAAGTTCTTCATTTTGCAGATAGCCTAAGAAAAAGACAAAAGCTGCCGCAGCGAGGGCGATTATGCTGATTCGTTTGCCCAATTGATCCAGCCGTTTTTGCATCGGCGTAGTTTGCGGTCCAGTGCTACCAAGGAGACCGGCAATTTTCCCCATTTCCGTCTCCATCCCTGTGGCGGTAACAATCCCGCGACCACGACCATTGACCACTGTACAGCCTTTAAAGACCATATTAAGCTGATCTCCTAAAGGTAGGTCACCCTCTGCTACAAAATTGGCCTCTTTTTCTACTGCTTCACTCTCCCCGGTTAAGGCAGACTCCTCAATTCGCATTTGGGAAGTTTGAATTAACCGAGCATCCGCGGGAATCATCGCCCCATTTTCTAAGACTAAAAGATCCCCTACTACCAACTCTTCTGCATTGATTTCCACTTGCTGGCCGTCTCTGATTACAAGAGCCGTCTGTTTGTTCATGTCTTGCAAGGCTTCTAACGCCTTTTCCGCATTGCCTTCTTGGTAAATGGCTAAAAAGGAATTAATCACAACAATGGCAATAATTAACAGTCCTTCAAAATAATCCCCGTGATTGGTGGCAATCGCTGTATAAAAGGAAATCGCCGCGGCTACTAATAAAACAATGGTAGTAAAATCCATGAGACTGTGTAAAATTTTCTTGGCTAGTGAATCCTTCTTTGCTTCTTCAAAACGATTGGGACCATTTTCCTTGAAGCGCTTGGCTGCTGTGGCCTGATTCAGCCCTTGATCAGGGTCAGTAGCCAGCGCCTCTACTACTGTGGGAATCGTCTTTTTGTATTCATCCATCTGCATTCCTCCATTATATTTTTTTGATTAAAGCTACTTTAACTATAACATGGATTTTTTTAATTCATCAAATAATTGACTATATTTTCATAATTTTGAAAAAAATTCACAGTTTAATTAAATTTACAAAAGATAACCAAATCTATTGAAAGCGATTCCAATTCATGCTATACTATGTGTGTAAGGAAGGATAGAATTTGTTGGAAAGGAGATCTCGAGAAGATAAGAAAAGTAAACAAGTATAAAAAGTTGTTCGACGTACAAGATTCACCTAGATTTATATGTGCGGGGTAAGCCTTACAAATAGTGAATGCGTATCATAAGGTTGCACAAAGCATTACAGACAACACGGAAACAATTTACAAAAGATACGTAACCAAGTAACACATTAGTATACCGAAACAAGTTCCACATGATTTTAGAGTAGAAAATGTAGTGAAGACAAAGTTTTTTGTTTATGACAAGAGATTTCTTACGTTGCATGTATAATCTGTCAACTAACCCTTTTCAACAAATCCTTCCATTAAATAAGGACGGGCTTTCGAGAGCCCGTCCTATTTTTGTGTGTCTTACACTGCCCCTTCTCTTTCAAGTAGGCCCCTTTATCCAGAACGTTGAAGTAATAGCGTGATGATAAAAAAAGTTGGCCTTACCTTCTGTTTCATTGCACTTAAGCAATTCACCGAAAGTCAGACCAACCAAATTACAAACTCGAAAAGCTATTTCACAAACATGGCATCGCCAAAGCTAAAGAAGCGGTAACCTTCTTCAATGGCGTGATGGTATGCCGCCAGCACTTGATCACGTCCGGCAAAGGCAGACACCAACATCACCAAAGTGGATTTTGGCAAGTGAAAGTTGGTTGAAAAAGCATCCACTACTTTAAACGTATAACCAGGGGTAATAAAGATATCCGTCCAGCCACTATCGGCTTTGATTTCACCGTTAAATTTTGTGCCGATGGTTTCCAATGTGCGAATGGAAGTGGTTCCTACGGCAACAATCCGTCCGCCTCCTTCTTTTACTTTCCGAAGTTTTCCAGCAGCTTCTTCGGTGAGACGGTAAAATTCACTGTGCATTTGATGGTCGGCAATATTGTCCACACTAACCGGGCGGAATGTGCCTAAGCCTACGTGTAACGTGAGATACACCAATTCCACACCTTTTGCTTGAATTTTTTCCAAAAGTTCTTTTGTAAAGTGGAGTCCCGCAGTAGGTGCTGCGGCGGAGCCATTTTCTTTGGCATAAACGGTTTGGTAGCGGTCAGGATCTTCTAGGCGCTCTTTGATATACGGTGGCAAAGGCATTTCCCCTAACGATTCCAATATTTCTAAAAAGATTCCTTCATAGCTAAAAGTGATAATCCGGCCTCCGTGTTCCAATTCTTCTTCCACTACTGCTTGTAAACGCCCATCTCCAAATGAAATCTTCGTACCGACTTTGGCTCGTTTCGCAGGTTTAATCAAGGTTTCCCACGTGTCTCCTTTGGTATTGGTCAAAAGCAAGACTTCCAAATGACCGCCCGTATCAGGTTTTTCTCCATACAAACGAGCAGGCAGCACTCGAGTATCATTCATCACCAAAGCATCCCCGGGGTTTAATTCTTCTAAAATATCGCTAAAGTGTTTGTCCTCCACACTCCCTGTTTTGTGATCTAAGACCAACAAGCGGGATGCACTGCGATCAGCTAATGGGGTTTGGGCAATGAGTTCTTCTGGTAAGTCAAAATCAAAATCTTCTGTTGTTAACATTTCCGTCACTCTTTTCTCTGCATTGTCTTGGCTATTTTAGCACGTTTTCTCGCCTTTATCGACAAAGGGCATTTTAGCGACGTGCAATTCCTTTGATTTCTGTGAAAACTATGAGAACAATTTTGAAGACTTTAAATAGAATTCCCCAAAAGTCGCCACAAGGTTTTCAGGACAAGGACGGAAGCTTTTATAAAAAATGGCTATTTTCTGCAAATTACCAATCAATTTTCTTTTTAATATTAGAAAGCCCTTTGAAGAAAAGGCGGTAGATTTGCGGATATAAGAAATTTTTGTCACACTAATAATGCGAGGTTGTGGATTTTTGACGATTTTTACACTTTTTTCAAAAATTCCTCAAACAACCCTACAGGAAAACTGAACAGAAAGAGGCGAATTCAATTGATCGAATTTCAAGAAGTAACGAAAATCTACAAAGGCGGAAAAATGGCCGTAGAAGATGTGAATCTGTCTTTTGACAAGGGGGAATTCATCTGTTTTATCGGCACATCAGGTTCTGGCAAAACCACTTGCATGCGCATGATTAACCGAATGAATGAACCCACCAAAGGCAAAATTCTCATTGATGACCAAGATATTCAAGCATTAAATCCCGTGGAATTACGGCGTAAAATCGGCTACGTCATTCAAAATATCGGACTGATTCCCCACATGACCATTCGAGAAAACATCACTTTAGTGCAACGCTTGCTAAAAGTAGATGAAAACAAGCGGAATCAAACAGCGGAAAAAATGATTGATTTAGTGGAACTGCCTCGTGAAATGCTTGACCGCTACCCTAGTGAGCTTTCTGGCGGGCAACAACAACGAATTGGTGTGGTGCGAGCCCTTGCTGCGGACCAAGACATCATTTTAATGGATGAACCCTTTGGCGCACTGGATCCCATCACAAGAGATGCACTGCAAGATTTAGTAAAAGATTTGCAAGAACGTCTCGGCAAAACCATTATTTTTGTAACCCATGATATGGACGAAGCATTGAAATTGGCCAATCGCATTGTAATCATGAGCCACGGCAAAGTGATTCAATTCGATACGCCGGAAAATATTTTGCACCATCCGGCCAATGAATTTGTGGAAGAGTTGATTGGTGAAGAACGCTTATTGCAAGCGAAGCCTGATACAACCCGCGTAGGCGAAGTCATGTTAAGCCACGCCATCACCATCACTCCTGAGAAATCCTTGCGAGAAGCCATTAAACTCATGCGGGAAAAACGAGTGGATACCTTATTGGTGACAGATGACAGTCAAGTCTTAAAAGGCTTTATCGACGTGGAAACCATGGACAAAATGCGAGGGAAAGCTACCAGTGTAGGGGATATTTTAAACACCGAAGTCTTTCATGTAAATCAAAATACCCAATTGCGCCACGTGCTGCAACGAATCTTGAAACGGGGATTGAAGTATGTCCCTGTGGTAGATGACCAAAAGCGAGTGGTGGGGATTTTGACCAGAGCTTCTTTAGTGGACATTGTTTACGATGTGCTTTGGGGCGATGAGCAAACCATTAGCGAGGCCGTGGAATCAGCGAAAGAGGGTGCTTAAAAATGAGCAACTTTTTCAATCAATACGGCAGTCAGATGCTTTCTAAAAGCGCCGAACACTTGTATATTTCCATTATCGCTTTGGTAATTGGCATTTTAATAGCGGTGCCTTTAGGAATTGTCTTAACCCGCACACCCAAAATCGCCAATGTGGTCATCAGTATTACCAGTGCTTTGCAGACAGTACCTTCATTGGCCCTACTCGCTTTGATGATTCCTTTTTTCGGGGTGGGAAAACTGCCAGCGATTATCGCGTTGTTTATCTATTCTTTACTCCCGATTTTGCGCAACACTTATATTGGAATGAAAAATGTCGATGCCAATTATCGCGATGTGGCAAAAGGCATGGGCATGACCAATTTTGAGTCCATTCGCATGGTAGAACTGCCCCTAGCCTTGCCTACGATTATGGCGGGGATTCGTCTGGCCGCAGTCTATGTGATTGCCTGGGCTACATTGGCTTCTTATATTGGCGCTGGCGGTTTGGGAGATTTAATCTTCTCTGGTTTAAACAACTACCAGCCTCCATTGATTTTTGCCGGGACGATTCCGGTAACGATTTTGGCTTTAGCTGCCGACTTTTTCTTAGGGATTTTGGAAAAACGACTAACCCCGAGAACGACAAAGGAGGCCAATTAAATGAAACGCAAACTAAGTAGTTTACTCTTGCTTCTGGTCAGTCTGTTGACATTGGCCAGCTGCTCCTTACCAGGACTTGCCACAGCCACTAGTGACAATACCATCGCCATCACCGGGGGGATCACCTCTGAAGCTCAGATTCTCGCTTCTTTGGTGGCGGAAATGATCGAACACGATACCGATAAAGAAACCACGATTATTAACAATCTCGCTACCACTACGATTAATCATCAAGCGATGATGCAAGGTGATGCCCAAGTGTCAGCAGCCCGCTACACAGGAACTGACTTGACTACCACCCTTAACTTAGAACCGACAAAAGACCCTGAGGAAGCTTTTAAGATTGTCAAAAGAGAATTTGCCAGTCGCTTTGACCAAACGTACATGCCTTCTTACGGTTTTGACAACACGTATATCTTCCTAGTGCGAAAAGACACTGCCGAAAAATACAACTTGAAGACCGTCAGTGATTTAGCTGATCATGCCGGCGAATTAGTAGCCGGTGTGGATACTGCTTGGATTACCCGAGAAGGCGATGGGTATGAAGGCTTTAAAGAAGAATATGGCTTTAGTTTCGAGAGTATCTTACCGATGCAAATCGGCTTAGTCTATGATGCGGTAGCTGCTGGGAAAATGGATATCGTCTTAGGCTATTCCACCGACGGACGGATTGCTAGTTACGATTTGGTCATGTTAGAAGATGACCGTCACTTCTTCCCGCCTTATGATGCGGCAGCGGTGATTAGTAACGGTTTATTAAAAGAGTCCCCCGAAGTTAAAGATGCCATTGCCAAATTAGCCGGCAAAATTGACACAGAACAAATGCAAAAACTAAACTATGAAGCCGACAATAACTTGGTGGAACCGAGCATTGTTGCTCAAAGCTTTTTAGCTGACCACAACTATTTCGAAAAGGAGGAATAAGCCATGGACTTACAAGAGTTGAATTTACTGCAACAGTTTTTCTATTATTATCAACAAAACGGCAGCTATGTCTTTAGCCAATTTCTCCGGCATTTTCTGATTTCGATTTACGGAGTGGCTTTTGCGGCCATCATTGCGATTCCATTAGGGATTTGGATCAGTCGTCACCACAAACTGGCAGACTGGGTCATTCGCATAGCCAATATTATCCAAACGGTGCCTTCTCTGGCCATGATTTCCATTTTGATGATTGGCATGGGACTCGGCGTCAATGTGGTGATTACCACGGTCTTTCTGTATTCTCTGTTGCCGATTATTAAAAATACCTATACCGGGATGAACCAAGTAGACAAAGATATTCTCGATGTGGGCAAAGGCATGGGGATGACTGCTTGGCAACGATTGTACATGATTGAACTACCTCTTTCTGTATCGGTGATTATGGCAGGTATTCGTAATGCTCTCGTTGTCGCCATTGGAATTACCGCTATTGGCGCTTTTGTAGGCGCTGGTGGCTTAGGTGATATCATTATTCGCGGCACCAACGCTACAGATGGCGCTTCGATTATCCTTGCCGGAGCATTGCCCACAGCCTTAATGGCAATTATTACCGACTGGCTCTTAGGCTTAATCGAACGCCGACTAGATCCCGCTAGCAAGACTTCTGCTTAATAAAATGAGCGGTGAAACTGTGTCTTTCAGATTAAGAGCAAATAAACAAAAGAGCGAGAGAGGACTGTAATGCCCTCTTTCGCTCTTTTTGATTTGTATGAAAAACCTGTTGCTATTTGTAGATCCTTTGGTTTTAGTCAATTACTATCCTATTTGTTTCCCCCATTTTTACTACAGTGCTAGTCCTCTCTTTTAGCCAAACTCACCAATTGTTTCAAGACAATTGCCACTCCATTATGATTATTGTCCGCCGTAATAAAATCCGCTTTATTACGAGCCGCTACTGAGCCATTAGCCATAGCAATCCCCATACCGGCAGCACCAATCATTCCGGCATCATTGTCATGATCTCCAATGGCCATCGTATTGGAGAGAGGCACTTGATAGTATTCTGCCAATTTTTCCAATGCCAAAGCTTTGGAGATTTTTTTATGGGTGAATTCTAAATAGTTTTCCTTGGAACGATAACTGCTAGACTCCAATAAAACAATCTTACTTAAAGAGTTTTCTAACGTGGCGATTTCCTCGTTTGTCGCAATAAACAATACTTTATGAATCTCTGGCTCTTGAGCTAAAAAGCGATTCAACTCCACTTCTTCGGCTTTCATGCCCGTGATTTTTTCTTCTGCGATAACCCATTGATTTCGCTTTGGTACCACCCATTTTTCCCCAGCATAAATATTAATTGCCACGTGAGGATAACTATGAAATGCCCGTAAAATTACTTTTTTTGCTTCCACCAAATCTACTGGCAAACTAAAAAAAGGCTTTTTTGCTTGGTAATCACTAATATAGGCCCCATTATAAGCTGCCAAGGGTGTTTTTAACCCCAATTCCTCCTGAATTTTCGTCATGCCCAAAGGTGATCTGGCCGATGTTAAGACAAAGGGAATTTCTTGGGCGCACACTTCAGCCATAACCCCTTTCAATTCTGGGGTTACTTCATGATTTGTATTTAATAGCGTACCGTCAATGTCGCTGAGAATTAAACGAATAATCGGCTTAGTCATTTGATACCCTCCTTTACGTAGTACTCACTTTTTATCCTAGCAGATTTCTAATAAAAAAGCGCCTCCCCCTATTTGGGAAAGCGCAATTTTGCAAAGAATTAATGGAAGAAATGACTCTCTTTGGAAACTTTGTCCAAACGTTTCGTCAAGACTTCAACTTTTGGAAATACCAAGACGCCAATTACCCCAAAGCCAACAAACAGGGCAATCATAATCAAGATATTCGGCCAAGCGTTAGGCCAATAAATGCCTCCAGCAGACTCTCGCAATAAATCCACCGCATGGGTAAAAGGCAACAGCGGATTAATGGCTTGGAAGAACTTGCCAGAAACTTGAATCGGATAGTTCCCCCCGCCACCGGAAATGGACAGCACCAAGATGATAATGGCGATCCCTTTCCCGATATTGCCAAATAAGGCAGCTAGGACATAGACAATCATCATAAAGGCTAAGCCCACGATTAAAGCAAAGAGCACCGCATAAACCGGTTCGCGCACATCCACACCGAGTAAGAAGTAATTTCCTAGAGAAACTACTAGAGATTGAGCGACTGCCATGGTCAAGAAAGTCAGCATCCGCGCCACAAAAGTTTCTCGCTTGCTATATTTTTCTTTGTCTTTTCCTTCTAAGAAATACTCCGTGCTAGCCACACTGGACAATAACAAAGCCCCTACCCAGAGACAAAGCGCCGTGTAAAATGGCGTGCTGGCAGAGCCATTATTTTCAATGGGGTACATTTGAGTGGTGTCTAATTCCACTGGATTGGTAAAGAAATCACTTTCTGCATTGGCATCAGCTTTTAAAAGTTTGATGATTTCCCCAAGGTCGACTTCACCTTCACCTTTGCGAATGGCTTCTGCCGCTTTATGGATCCCGTCTTTTAAAAGGGGCCAATCATTTTGAATCAAATCTGCGGCCATGGACAGACCAGCTTCTAATTGAGGCATTTTTTCGTCTACCATATCCATGGTTTGACTGATTTCTTTTTCAATCCCCGGCCAGTCGTTTTGTAAGAAATCACTGGCTAAGGCTAATTTATTCTTTAACTCAGGCAAGTCGTTATTGTACAAGTCCGCTCCTTTGTTAATGCCCTCAACAATTTCATTCATGTGACCGTTTAATAAAAGATTGGCATCATGAACTTCTTGTTTAATCGCTGGCATTTGTTGCTGGTATTTTTCTAATAAGCTCACCGCATTGGCTACCGTTTTAGAAGTATTATTCAGCAAGCTGGTAAAATCAATGGCTTGGGCTTTGCCAATGGCACTTTGGGCATCTTTCATGGTAGTGATGGCTAGTTCTAAGCCTTTGGTGATGTCTGTGGCAATATCGTCTACATTAATCGCGCTAAGAGCAGCATTGATTTGGTTAGCAAAATCTTCCACGGCCCCTAATGCTGTAGTGGCACCACTAATATCTCCTGCTTGAATAGCTGCATTTAAGTTATTCACCCGAGTTTGCAACCCTTGAATCAAAACTTTTACATTTTCCAATTGGCTGACAATATTTTGCAAATTCGTTTCCGTGTCATAGTTAGGCAAGTCTTTTATGAAGTTTTGCAAGTTTCCTACATTGGTAGCTTTTTCCCCGAGACGGTCAGCAATTCCCGTTAAAGTAGCACCTAATGACGCTTTTTCTTCATCGGTTAATTGATTGTCTTCTAGTGCCGTGCTTACTTCTGAAGCCGCCGAAGAAACAAATTCATTAATCGTAGTTAAGTCATTGATGACGGTTTTAACTGTGGTGGTAATCGCCGGCAATGTGGTTTCCAATTGCTCTGCGGCGGCTTGCATTTGAGCGGCAAACTCTTTGGCATTAGCTCCCATACTCTCCACATCCGGCAAAATCTTTTGCACCGCAGCGATGATTTCTAAGCCTTGTTTGGCTTCTGAAATTCCTTCGTTCATGGTCTTTTCGATTTGTTCAAAATCACTATCCACTTCGGCCAACTGAGCGCCGGCACTTTGAATTTCAGGAATCTTTTCTTGTAAAGTTAAGATGATTTTAGCTTGTTTTTCCAATTCCGGCATCTTGTCATTTAAGGCAATCACTTTTTGCCCCATGGCGTCCACTTCTGGCAAATAGGCACTGAAGCTTTCCGCTTTTTTCAGTTTTTCTTTGATTTCTGGCATTTTGTCATTTAATTCTAGAATTTGATTGGCATAGCCTTCGATTTCTGCCGCATTTTCATCGGTGGTTAAAATCAAATTTTTGACTTTGTTAATGCTCACCAGATTGCTATCAATGTCATAGCCCACTTCATTCATCACTTTGATGACTGTGGAGCTAGCAGTCTTAATGAAATTTTCGGTAATCTGTTCTTGAAGACTGCTGGCACCCTTGTCTGTAATCTTTGGCGCAATGGCATTGATTTTTTCATTGATGTAATATTCGATTTTCGGCTTTTGAATCGTTCCAGACATAAAGCTTAACAAATCATCCGAAAAGTTCTTTGGTAAATAAATCCCCGCATAATACTTCCCAGAACGGACACCTGTAACTAAATCCTTTTTCGAATCCACAAACCGCCAGCCTAGCTGTTTATTATCTTTTAAAGTATCCAGCACTTGATCGCCAATATTTAGTTCTTTGTCTTGGAAACTAGCCCCGGCATCATTGCTGTAAACCGCAATAGGCAATTCTCCTGTATTGCCGTAAGGATCCCACAAAGCTTTGATATTAAACCAAGCATATAAGGAAGGCAAAATCATCAGTGCCACAATCAAGAAGACCGCCACGGGACTTTTGGCGATGCGTTTCCAGTCTAATTTATACAGTTCAAAAACATGCTTGATTTTTTTCATCGTTCTCATCCTTTATTTATAATGGCAATGCTCACCTGAAGCGAGCGATTCTTTCATCATGTAACTCTAGCACGAAACAAAAGCCGCTACTATCAAAAAGCCGAGCACCTGCGTTAGATTCGGACAAATTGAAAAATCTGTCAAAATTGGAAACTCTTTCAAAAAATTTAGAGACTTCCCAGCTTAATATTTACTTTAAATTTAGCATGGAAGATAGCAGAAAGATAATGATTCGCTCACGCTTTTTACAGTTGGGCGGTCTTCTTAAAAGCAAACAAATCGCTCTCATTTCCAAGATTTGTTATGCTAGGAAAAAAGGAGGCGTAATGATGGAAACCTTTGAAGATTATTTAGCTACCGTACCTGAAGAACAAGTTCCTCGTTTTCAAGAAATCTTTAGTTGGGTGGAAGAGCAGTTTCCCACTTTAAAACGCAGAGTCGCTTGGAACCAACCGATGTATACCGATCACGGTACTTTTATCATCGGCTTTAGTAGTGCCAAAAAACACCTGTCAGTCGCACCGGAGACTGCGGGGATGGAAAAATTTAAAGAGGCTTTCGAAACAGTTGGCTACAATCCTAGTAACAAGATTTTTCGCATTCCTTGGAATAAACCGATTGACTGGGATTTATTGCATGAAGTGATTGCCTTTAATATTCAAGACAAAGCCGGTTACGATAAGTTTTGGCGCTAACTGCAAGAAAGAGGACAGGAGTTGCCCATTCAGGCGAATCTTGTCCTCTTTTTTATAGTTCTTTGACACTGATAAACTGCTGCATCAAATTTTGCAAAGCATCGGTTAAGCGCTCAGGATCTTCTTCGTAGCTTAAAGAAATCACCGGCGTTTCGTAATTATCATAAAGACTAATCGGCGTTAGGACATTTCCCTCTTCTTTTAAAATAATCCGCGGGTGATAGATCGCCTCTCCGCAAACACCGCCTTTAAGAATGGACAGCTCGTATTGCCCGGCTTCTTTTTGGCGCAAACGATAGTAATTGCCTTCGATAAATTCCTTTTCGCCAAAATTTTCTTTAATGACTTGCCATTGACCTTGACCCATGTTTTCCTTCTTTCTACAGCTCGTAAAAACTGTCTGCTTCTTCTTCAAAAAGAAAATTTGAAATTCTTTTGCTTGCTTGAGGATAGACTTCTTTTCCTGATAATAAAGATTTTTCGTCCACTTGCTTTAAATATTCCCGAGAACGTCGCCGCTGAATCCGGATAATCATACTATTTAGCCGGCCCCAATCTGCTTGAGAGATAAAATTATCAATCAGTAACAAGTTCTCATCTTGGTAATTTTCAATGGGATTGTTGGCTAAAACAATATCATATTTGTGGAATTGTTCCAAGTCTTCCTTATGGGTAAATAACACAAGCCCCAAGTAAACATCCACACTAACTTTATCAAATAATTGACTTTTAATTAAATCTTTTAGCATCTTGCCATGTTTGGCCCCGCGATCACTGACCACTAATAAGTTAACCTGTTGGCGCAATGCTTCCAAACGCAAAGGCAAGTCCTGCCACTCAGCAACTAATGTACATAAAATATCCGCTTCTCTCGTTTCCACCCAAGGAAAATTACATTCCTTTTCAATTTCTTGCAAATTCACGGTGACTAATTTGGAAAAGATGGGATACAAAGTGCGGATTTCCCGCGCAGGCACTTTATTTTCATGGCGTAAAATAACACGATCATAAGGATAAATCGTATAAGTCAAATACCAGTGCATCATCCGCTGACCGATTTTTTTGCGATCTTCTGAAGGCAATGGAAACTCCACCGCCCGCTCCAATTTGTCTAAAAACCGATCAATGGCTAGTTTGATCCGTATCTCTTGTTGGGGATTGGCCCAGTTGTAAAACTCATAAAAAACGCCGTGGCTAACTTCCCGCACCCAGCCATCCACCAGTTGATAGCTAGTATTTGCCAATAATTGCCGAACATATTTTCCAGAAATCGTAATTAGCTGTTCGATGATATCTTCTGGTTCTTCGTAAATCTCCTCGCTTAATAAAAAGCCTTGGGTTGCCCGAATACAAGTTACCATGAACAAATAAGCGTGTTGCAAAATTTGCCGATTATCCAACAGTACATCAAAATCTGTGGAAGTCCGCAGAAGAAAACAAAACATTTCTTGTTCATCTGTCTCAAAAGGCCACTCAGCCCCACCATAGGCTTCTTCAAAATAGCTTTCATAAAACAAGCGTACCCAACGCTCATCTTCGGCTACTAAGCAAAAGGGTTTTCGTTGCAAGGTCAACCCGTGGCGCGCCAAAGCCTTCGTCAACTGGCGAATCATGCGATAAAAAGAAGTCTCACTTACGTACAATTCCTTTATCCAATAATCCGCATCTTGCGTGGGCTCGAAAAAAATCCGCTCAATAAATTGAAACTCCGTGGATTCTTTCAATACTTGTTGGTAAACATTTTTAATTTTATTGGTTTGACCTCCCCGAATCATCAAACCTTTCCGCTTAGAAAAATCAATTTGGACATACTCTTCCCATTCTTCATTGATGATTTCCAAATCCTTCATCAATGTCTTGTCTGTACAATCCAACAACTGTACCAGCTGATCTACCGCCACCCAAGTATTCAAATGGGCCAGACATTCGATCAAATGTAAACGCCTTTGAATCGTTTTACTCAATAGTGCACGCATAGGATCACTCCCCTTGTGATTTCAACTCCTACTCTGGTCACCTGATGTATTTTCCCCCATTATTCTGCAACTTCTATCTGTAACACTCCCTATTTTAAAATTAGCTGAAACCGATTAAAAGGTCAAGAATATTTTCTGGAGATAACTCCATTGTCTACGCTAATCACAAGAAAAAATTTCTGGCTAGTTAGTAAAAAAGAACCGGCCAAAAATACCTTTCAATCTTTCAATTGAAAAGACTTTTGACCGATTTTTTCGATGTCTTTTTAACTCATTCCTATAAAAATACCAATCACAAAAGGAATCAACCAAATGGACCAAACCAAAATACTAAATTTATGAAAGTTTTCTTGGGAATGACGCTTCTTTTTAATCAAAATGACTGTGGCCCACAACGCATGAAAGGCCATCAGCAATAAGGCAATCAACCCTGTAACGCCATGGAGATTGAAGGCAAATTGCCCACCTGAGATACGACTCATAATACTGGTACCCGTGCTATCAAAAAGAAAACCCAGCCAAAAGATTACAGCATGCCAAGGCAACAAAATCCCCTTTTTCCGCTCCGCAAAGACCCCAACGGTATAACAAGTCAAGGCCAGTACCATAGAAATAATCGCAAATAATAACAATGATGACATTTAGTTTTCCTCAATTTCTTTCAAATATTTTTTCCTAATTCCAAGTAAAAATAACAACAAACAAATTGCTACTCCACCATGAGAAAGCCCCGCTATACCTGACAAGGACGCATTCAACGCATTTCCTAAAGTCACATCTTCCACGGTGACAATGCCTCGAATAAGCATGGTTAAAATCATTACCAGTAAAGAAATGTTGTATGTCACAAACAGTTTATTGAAGTTTTTGGGCCGTTCCTTTTTAAAAACAAAAGCTAACAACAGCAAGACCCCGGTTCCTAAAATTAATAGGTGGGTGTGCAGAACCCCTAGAGAAGTTTGGCCGGAGAAATCATACATTTTCGTAAACTCTCGATAGAAAATTCCTGCTACCATGGCTAAAATAAAATAAAGCACAGCACTATTCATGACTTTTTTCATTTGTTTTCCTTCTTTCTTTAAAATATTTTTGTAAAAACAACAAGCCCGCTAAAGACAAAGCCGCCCCTAACCCAGTATAAAAAAAGGCGATAAAAGAGGCCGGCAACAAGTGCCACCGGCGAATACTTATTCCACCAGTGATCATTACCGCCATAATCACAAAGGCTTTTCCATCAAAAAAACGCCAAAAATACTGTTTTTCTCCATAGCCCAGTATTCTTGCTTGATGTTTTTGAGTCAACGGTCCAAAAACCAGCAACCAAAATAGGAAAAACACTAGGATACTAAGGAGTAAACTCCCCCAATTTAGCTGATTTTGATAAGCTTCGAGACCAATTTTCAAGACATTTCCCCCTACCACTAACCAGACAATGCCGGCAAATAGGAGGAGTGTTTTCTGGTTAACCATTATGCACCTCCAACTTGAACCGTGTTCATATTAGTCTAAAAAATTAATACAACGCGTTTTCCACAAATTTTAATAAACTTTCTGACCGCTTTTCACTCACCATTACCGATAAAAACAGCTCAAAACAATATTCTACAAATTCTTCTGGAGTCAATTCCTCGCCGAAAACGCCTTTGCGGATAGCAGAATCATTCTGCAAAGTAACTAGCAAGCTCTCTTTAATATGATCCCAGTAATTTGCCATCAACTTTTTACCCATTTGTTCGTTTTCCAACGACATGACCAAAGCATGCTCGGTAAAAAAGTGGGG
>NZ_JBCOJC010000005.1:0-15729 GCF_040925905.1 Enterococcus sp. 2201sp1_2201st1_C11_2201SCRN_220225 | reverse complement strand
GAAAGTAATTGTAAACAGCCCCTGTGGAAATTCCTGCTTCCTTTGCCAAAGAACGGATACTTACACCACTAATACCTTGTGTCTTCACGATTTTTTTACAGTCATTGATCAAGTCTTCTTTAGAACTAACCGGGATATTCACTTTATCGCCTCCTTAAATAAGCCAATATGAACGGCGTTCACATTGGCTATCCTACAAGATATTTCCCTTTTCGTCAATCAGTTTGTTTGCGATTTGTGATTTCATCATTTTTTAGAACCGATGTTTTTGGAAGATTTTCTTTGTTGCTTGTACACCCAAATTCCTCTAATCAAAGCTACTAAAGTCGATACAGCCTAAAAACCCCAGCTAGTTTTAAGCGACTAGCTGGGGTTTCGTTATGTATTCAATTTCTATCCGACTTCTATGGTTTCGGCGAGATTTACTACGCCAATGCTGATCTTTAGTGCTTGATCTACTTCTCGCATTTTCTTTTCATTGAGCTGACAGACTTTTTCTTTTAAACGACTTTTGTCAATGGTTCGAATTTGCTCTAGCAAAATCACAGAATCTCGGGAAATGCCCATTTTTGAAGCTTTGATGCCTACATGAGTCGGCAATTTCGGTTTAGCCATCTTCGCGGTAATCGCAGCAATGATCACAGTAGGGCTAAAATGATTGCCCCGGTCGTTTTGAATCACTAAGACCGGGCGTACCCCTCCTTGTTCTGAGCCGATTACCGGTGAAAGATCGGCGAAATAAATTTCTCCTCGTTTCACCTTTTTCTCCTTCCTACCCTTGGTATTCTCTTGGAATTCGTTCTGATAACAAGCAGGCCACTTCATAATGAATGGTATCTAAATGATCGGCCACATCTTGTAAAGTAATTTCTTGATCACCATTTTTACCTACTAAAGTCACTTTCGTACCTTCTGGCAATGCGTGAGGCAGGCGGATCATAAACTGATCCATACACACTCGACCAATAATTTCACAATAAACACCTTCAACTAAAACAGAAAAGCCACTCATTTTTCGCAGCCAGCCATCTGCATAACCTACAGGAACCGTGCCAATCCACTCACTTTCAGGACTAGTATAAGTGGCCCCGTAGCCAATTTTCGCACCAGCTGGGACTTGTTTGACTTGTACTAGCTGACTGACAAATTCTAAGGCAGGTTGCAAGGGATAGCTTTCTTTTAAAGCGTGACCAGAGGGGTTTAAGCCATACATGGCCACCCCAAAGCGTACCATATTGCCCAATTCTTCCTCGTGCCACAAAGCAGTAGCACTATTGGACACATGAACATAACGAGGTTTTTTGGGCAAACTTTCAAGAATTTCTTTGAAACGATCATGCTGTTCTTGATAATAGCCATCCTCTGCTTCATCTGCCGTAGCAAAGTGCGTAAAGATACCGTCAAAAACTATTGCCGGCAAACCTTCAATTAAAGCCAGTGCTTCCAAAACTTCTGCCTTTGTTTGAAAACCAATCCGTCCCATTCCCGTGTCTACTTTCAAATGGGCTAAAAGAGGCGCTGATAAGGTCGTTTTTGCCAAATAGTTCTGAGCTTGCGTCAACCAAGCTAGACTGTTTACGGGAAAAGCCAACTGATATTCCGCCACAATGGGCAAGTAAACCACAGGTACCACGCCTAGTATTAAAATCGGCTCGGTAAAGCCAGCTTCTCTAAGCTCAATTCCTTCATCAATAGTAGCTACGCAAAATCCAGTGGCGCCTCCTGCTTTAGCAGCTTGGGCCATAGCCACGGCTCCATGTCCGTACCCATTGGCCTTGACCACAGCAAATAATTCCCGTCCTTGGGGCAGACGTTCCACCTCGTTGGCGACATTTTCAACAATCGCCTGATTATGTATGATTAATTTCGTTGGCCGATGAATCGATTCAACCAAGATTCTTCCTTCTTTCTATTCTTCCAGTAAGATCTGTGCAAAAGCCATATCCTGTGTATGGGTAATACTCACAAAAGACTTGCCTGTATGAGGTGATTGGCTCAAATAAGGAGCTCCCAACTCATTGTTCAAAATCTCCAACTCTTGAAAAGTCACCGCCCCAATCCCTGTACCCCAAGCTTTCGAAAACGCTTCTTTACAGGCAAAGCGACCGGCTAAAAACTCCACTTGCCGCTTGGGGGATAAAGCTTCAAAAAGCCCGAACTCTTTTAAGGTTAAGACTCGTTTTACAAAGCGTGGCTTGTCTTTAATGATAGCTTCCATGCGAGGCAATTCTACGGCATCAATGCCAATCCCTTTGATCACTGTTCCACTTCCTTTGCAAACTTGCGAACTAGTCTTATTCTACCAAAAATTTTAGGAAAAACCATGGGAAAACAATTTTTGAAGGGAGATATTGTAGAAAAGTTTCTTATCCTACCTATTGAGGGATCATAAAACATCCAATCGACTAAATCCCAGAGCTAATGGTGAAATCAAATATAAAATTTCCATTACACAAAAACACCCAAACAAGTCCGAAGACTGCTTGGGTGTTCCTCAATGATTAATCATTATTCGAACGAATCACAAAGCCGCGTTTTTTGCCGCCGCCATTGTTGCGATCCCGGTCGTTTTTACGACGGTCGCCGCTGTAGTTCTTGTCTTTATTGTAGTTGCCTTTTTTGTTGCCGCCACGGTAGTTGCTGCCGTCTTTGCGGTTACGGTTGCCACCGCCACCACGTCCGCGGTTGTTCTTGTTGTAGCCACCTTTTTTCCCTTGAGGCAATGGACGTTCTGGTGTGATTTTCACCGGTACGGCATCGGCAGGGTCTTTGGCGATGGTCTTCAAGAGCAAAGCAACCAAGGTTTCTGGTTCATAACCTTCTAGCAATTGGTCTGCTGTTTGCGTGTATTTTTCCAAACCATTTTCCGCAAGTTTCGCTTCGATTTGTTCCACAGCTGCCCCTAATTGGCCTTTGAAAGCTTCTTTTTCGGTAGGTGGATGAAGTGGTGTCATACGTTTTTTGGTTAAGTTTTCAATGGTGTGCAAATAACTCATTTCGTTTGGTGTTACGAAAGTTACGGACATTCCGCCTTTACCGGCCCGGCCAGTCCGACCGATACGGTGAACATAGCTTTCTGGATCTTGCGGAATATCGTAGTTGTACACGTGGGTCACACCACTGATATCCAAGCCCCGAGCTGCTACGTCGGTGGCAACTAAGATATCCAAATGACCACTCTTGAATGAACGTAAAACACTCATCCGTTTTTGTTGCGAAAGGTCACCGTGGATGCCTTCTGCTTTGTAGCCACGAAGTTCCAACCCACGAGCCAATTCGTCTACCCGACGTTTGGTCCGACCGAAGACAATGGCAAGGTCAGGGGTTTGAACGTCTAAAAGACGAGTCATAATATCAAATTTTTCAAAGTCTTTGGCCCGCACGTAGTATTGATCAATCAAGTCTGCGGTCATTTCTTTGGCTTTGATTTGCACGTGTTCAGGGTTTTTCATGAATTTGACGCCAATGTTTTTAATTGCTGGTGGCATAGTAGCCGAGAACAATAAGGTTTGACGTTCTTCAGGAACTTGAGAAATAATTTTTTCAATGTCTTCTAAAAAGCCCATGTTTAACATTTCGTCGGCTTCATCTAAAACCAATGTCCGTACAGTACCAAGTTTCAACGTGTGGCGGTTAATGTGATCCAACATCCGTCCTGGTGTTCCCACTACAATATGGGGACGATCTTTCAAGCCACGGATTTGGCGCCCGATGTCTGCACCACCGTAAACAGCTTGCACTTTTACTTTTTTGTCTCGGCCTAAGCGGTACAACTCTTCTTGAGTTTGGATGGCCAATTCCCGGGTTGGGGCGATGACCAAGCCTTGTAGTTCATGTTTTGTCGCATCGATTTCTTCTAGCATCGGTAAGCCAAAAGCGGCAGTTTTACCAGTACCGGTTTGGGCTTGACCAATGACGTCCCGACCTTCCAAAGCCAATGGAATGGTGGCTGCTTGGATGGGGGTTGCTTCTTCAAAGCCGGAGCGTTCAACGGCTTTTAGCAATTCTGGTGATAATTGTAATTCGCTAAATTTCAAAAAATATCCTCCTATTCGCTAGGCTTTGCCTAACATTCGTGTTGTTGAAGCGTAGGGTTCCCCGCGATTCGCAGGAAATGGTTCCTGTCATTTCCCACTTTCACTTTGGCGCCGAAAATCGCTTCACGAAGGCATTAGAAAAGGTACATCCGGTGGCATTTTGCCACGCCCGATGCATTATATCTGTAAAAGGCGGTGGTAAGCATTCTTACCACCGGCCATCACAAGTCAATTCATGGATGAGTTATCTCCAGTTACTTCTTTTCGGCATTTGGATAGTATACCACGGATTGAAACTTTCATCAAGTTTTCAAACTCAGAGGATTTTTGTTAACATTTTTCATGGAAAAAGTCGTTTTACGCTTTTTCTCCATCCATTAAGGCACTTACCACTTCCGCTAAGCCCATCCCATTGCTGGCTTTTAAAAGGATGGCATCTTCTGGTTGTAGCTCGCCTTTAATCATTTGAATCAAAGCGGCTTTGTTTTCTTTATCAAAATGATAAACCGTTAAGTCTGCCTCTTTTTCAGTCAATGCATGAAAAAGTGCAGTCATCTCTTGCCCGTAAAGGAAAATCACATCATAATCGGCCGTAATGTGGTCCACCATGGAACGGTGCATCGCCTTAGAATCTGGACCTAATTCCAACATATCCCCTAAAACGGCTAACTTACGTCCTTTGGTTTTCAATTTGCCAAAACTATCCAAAACTAAGCCCATGGCCGTTGGATTGGCATTGTACACATCACTTAAAATTCGTACTTGATTGGGGGCATCTAGCCACTGAGTACGATTTTTGGTCAATGAAAAGTTGGCTAACCCTTGACGAATGGCTGCAATCTCTAAGCCAAAATAACGGCCAAAACCATAGGCAATCAAGGCATTTTTCACATTGTATGCACCGATTACTGGAATTTCAAAGTTCTCTCCAGCGATCGTAAAGACCGTTTTTTCCGCTTGTTCATCTGTCACCGTTGCCGTGATATCTCCCTTACCTAACCCAAAAGTGCGCACGTCTTGCGAAATGTCTTTGGTCAAAGGTTGCAACAAAGGTTCATCAACAGGCACTAACAACAAGCCTGCTGCTTTTTCCCCAGCGATGATTTCCATTTTGGCCTTGGCAATTCCCGCCCGTGAACCTAGATTTTCGATATGGGCTTCACCAATAATGGTAATTGCCGCAGCATCCGGCTGACCTAATTTAGACAAAACAGTCAGTTCTCCTGCATGATCCATTCCCATTTCCAAAACGAGCATTTCGCAATTTGCCGGCATATGCAAGATGGTGTAAGGCATTCCGATGTCATTGTTGTAATTGCCTTGTGTTTTATAAGTGACAAATTGCTGGGATAACACACCTGCTGTCATATCTTTGGTGGTCGTTTTGCCGTTACTCCCTGTAATGGCAACCACTTTTGGTTGAATTTTATTTTTATAGAAAACTGCTAGTTGTTGCAAAGCTTCCAAAACATCCGGCACCAGGATTGGGATCAATCCTTCCGGCACCTTTTCTAATTCCTGACTCCAAAACGTTGCCACCGCTCCATTATCCAGGGCCGCTTGAATAAATTCATGCCCATCTCTCACACCTGCTAAAGGCACAAATAAATCCCCAGCTTCGATTTTGCGACTATCAAATTCTACATTGTGAATTTCAGTTTCAGGAAAATCGCCTTCTTGCTGAAAAAGAGTGGCGATTTCTTTAATTGTTAGTTTCATCTGTTTAACCCCTGTCCTTTGGTAAAAAATCTCAAGACGATTGTACCATAAAAGACTAATGGAAAGAGCAGGGACTTCTTTTTGCAAAGTATGCGTTGAATTAAATTCCGTTGACACTATCGTCTTGTAACTAGAAGAAAGACTAAAGGAATTTCTTCAGCCAAATAGAGTCCACAAAAAAACGCATGGCCTAAGCCACACGTTTTTACGGTTCATTTTCTTTACGCATCTAGCAAAAAGGATTGCCGTTGCTTAAAGCGATTCATTCCTAGTTGAATCAATTCTTCAATTAAATCGCCATATTTCAAGCCCATTGCTTCCCAAAGTGAAGGATACATGGAGAAT
This sequence comes from Enterococcus sp. 2201sp1_2201st1_C11_2201SCRN_220225, assembly GCF_040925905.1. Classification (NCBI taxonomy): domain Bacteria; kingdom Bacillati; phylum Bacillota; class Bacilli; order Lactobacillales; family Enterococcaceae; genus Enterococcus; species Enterococcus sp. 2201sp1_2201st1_C11_2201SCRN_220225. Next base: position 9,628 of record NZ_JBCOJC010000005.1, on the reverse strand, counting down.
TGGGTGAAGCCTGGCATGGTATTCAGCTCATTTAAGAAGAGTTCATTTTTATTGGTCAAGAAGAAGTCACAGCGAGACAAGCCACTGCCCCCTAAAAGAGTATAGGCTTTTTTGGCATATTCTTGGGCTTTTTCTTGCACTTCATCTGGAATTTCTGCCGGAATTTGCATGACAATTTTGTTGTCGATGTATTTGGAATTGTAATCGTAGAAGTCCACGTCTTTGACAATTTCTCCGGCTTGGGTAGTGCGCACGTCTTCGTTACCTAAAATCGCCACTTCGATTTCTCTGGCTTCAATGCCTTGTTCTACCACTGCCCGATTGTCGTACTTATAGGCTTCGTGTAAAGCGTTTTGCAATTCTTCCCGGTTTTCTGCTTTGGAAATTCCCACACTAGACCCCATATTCGCAGGTTTTACAAACATCGGATACAAGAGGGTGCCTTCACATTGCTCGAAGATTTGTTTCGGATTTTCTTTCCATTGATTTTTCAAAACAGGCACATAAGGTACTTGAGGGATTCCGCCGGCTTGCAAGATGTACTTGGTCATGATTTTGTCCATGCCACAAGCACTGGTTAAGACTCCTGCCCCCACATAAGGCATGCCAATGGTTTCGAAAAAGCCTTGAATGGTTCCATCTTCTCCGTTTGGTCCGTGGAGAATTGGAAAAATAATGGCATCTTCTTCTTTAATGCTAGAAGGTTGGATTACTTCACCAGTAAATTCACCTTCTCCTTGTCCCCAAGTCAGTTGCAAGACTGCTTCTGATGTTGGCTTTTCCGTAAGTAACGGGCCTTTAACCCATTCACTGCTCTTTGCAATAAAGATCAGCTGTACTTGGTAATAATCATAATAAACTGCTTGAAGCACGGAATAAGCAGAAAGAATGGACACTTCATGTTCTGCAGACCGGCCGCCGTAAAGCAATACGATTTTCAAATGTTTTTCCTCCCATGATTTGAAAGTTCTATCCAATCGATTCAACACATTTTAGCACAAAATGCCCATGCAGAAAAATGATATTTTTTAATCCCACGGAACAAAGTAGCTCTGACCTTGTAAGTTCGGCTGCTTTCTTCTACTATTAAAGAATAAAGATCTACTAAGGAGGCGCCGCAAATGAGGAGCAATCAGGACAAATCCAAAAGCCAACGACTGAAAGAAATCCTTAAAGTCTTTCATCACTACAAAGTGATTCAAAATTTTAGTCGTCAAGAAAATCCCCAAGCAGTCCGGGATGCTTTTGAACATCTAGGGCCAACCTTTATTAAAATTGGGCAATTGCTTTCCGTGCGAACGGATCTTTTGACTACAGCCTACATTCAAACCTTTAAATCCTTACAAGATTCCGTAAAAAGTGATCCTTTTGACCAAGTAAAAACACTGCTAGAAGCCGAATGGCAACTTCCTTTAGCAGAACTCTTTGAAAGCTTTGAAGAGACAGCCTTCGCTTCGGCCTCCATTGGTCAAGCCCACCACGCCTGCTTAAAAGGGGGACAAAAAGTGGTGGTGAAAGTTCAACACCCTGGCATTATTGCGGATATCAATGCGGACTTAGCCCTCTTTGAAAAAGCCTTGCCGCTAATCGCCTACGTGCCCGAGTCCAATGTGATTGACTTGAAAAGCGCCTTACAAGACGTGCGCCGTTCCTTAGACGATGAGACGGATTTTTTAAAAGAAACCCACTACGGAGAACGATTTTATCAATTAAATAACGGTTGGCAAAATGTGGCAGTCCCAAAATTTTATCCTGCTTTTTGCACCTCAAAAGTGATTGTTATGGAAACCATGACCGGACAAAGCCTCCGGGGTCTGTTAGAAGCAAATGGACAAGCCTTATTTAAAGGCAACATCACCAATCAAGAAATCAAAAAAGAAGTAGCTTTGCTATTAATCAAGAGTTTTATGAAACAAGTCTTTGAAGATGGTTTCTTTCACGCCGATCCTCATCCTGGCAATTTATTGCTCAATGCTACGCCTATCACGTCTTTTGCCACCAAAGAAAAAGTGGGGGTCTTTGCCGGTGTGGACTATCAGCTGAAGTGGCAAGATAAGGCAAAAATCCCTGATTATCAATTGGTCTATTTAGATTTTGGCATGATGGGGACGTTGCCAGACTATTTACGCCGACAATTAATTGATGCCCTTTTAGCCTTGTACACCCAAGATAATCAGCAAATGGGCGAAGCCGTCTTACATCTCTGTCGAGTGGAAGGAACATTTGATGAAGATGCCTTTTATCGAGAATTAGGTAGTTTTTTAGAGCATTATTACAATTTACCACTAATTGAAATCGATATTCAGGCCGTTTTAAGTGAAGTCATCCAGATTTGTCATCATAATAATTTGCAAATGAGCCCTGAAGTCACCATGCTAATCAAAGCCTTAAGTACACTGGAAGGTGTGGTAGAAGAATTAGACCCTGCCTTGTCTTTAATGGAAGTGATCCAGCCCTATGCCGAAAATTATTATGTAAAACAACTTGATCTAGCTGACAGTATCAAACGACTAGGCCTTGATGCCATAAAGAGCAGCAAAAGTCTGCCAAAACTCCCTGCTCGCACGCTGCAAGCATTAGAAACCATTACTCGAGGGAAAACCCACGTAACCTTTAGCTTAAAAGAGCAAAAACACGTCTTAAATCGCTTTGAAGCTTTACTGAATCGACTGGTTTTAGCCTTAGTTTTAAGCGGACTTTTCATTGCCTCGGCCCTGTTACTCACTTCTGCTTCCCAAGGTCTTACTAGCCTGACCCAAAAACTCGGTTTTGTAGGTTTCATAGCAGCTACAGTATTGACTTTGTTTCTTCTTTTTCAACAATTTCGCCACTGGTGGCAAAATAGAAAATAAGCTCCCGGATTTTTCACAATAAAACGCAGTGAAAACCAGACACGTTCTCGGTTTCCACTGCGTTTTATCATGCTATGTTAAGCTTTTTAGACGTTCTTCCATTACTTGAGTGAACTGTTCTCGATCAGAAGCAGTAAAGGGTTTGGGGCCTTTGGTACGCTTTTTGGCCTTCCGCATTTGAGCGCCTAAAAAGCGTTGGGTTAACAATTCGTCAATATTGGCGGAAGTGTATTCTCTGCCACTGTGATGAAAGACTCGGGCTTTTTTGCCCAGGACTAGAGAAGCTAAACCGTAATCTTGTGTGATCACCCAGTCTCCAGGTAAAATCTCTTGGATAATGCGATAATCCGCCCGATCAGCTCCCTTGTCCACATAAATAAACTGGACAAAGGCCGGGTACTCTTTCAAAGTATAGTGATCCACGCTGGTTACGATCACCACCGGCACCTGAAATTTAGCACCTAAGGCAATTACTTCATTTTTCACCGGGGAACCATCTCCATCAATCACAAATCGCATGTCATCACTCCTTTATGCTCTCAGTATGACAAAAGATTTGGGTAAAGACAAGCGACTGGAAGCTTTGGCTGACATAAGCAAATAGAATCACTACTCAGTCAAAACCATTTCAATTAGCTCAATTTCTGCTTGCTTCTCGCAATTGAAATTCTTTATCTTTTAATTCATAAATCACATCACAAGCTGCCGCCACTTCTTGTTCGTGGGTCACCAAGATAATACATTTTTGCTGCTCATGGGCAATTTCTTGGAAAAGGGCCACGATGTCTTGGGAGGTGGTTTCATCTAAATTCCCTGTTGGTTCGTCGGCAACGATTAAATCATGGTCACAACACAACGCTCGCACAATGGCTACTCGTTGTTGTTGCCCCCCGGAAAGTAGGGGGACTTTTTTTTCTGCTAGTTCACGACTGATGCCGACTTTTTCCAGATTGCCTAGAGCATAGGCTTTGGGATCGGCTTGTTGCGTACCGGAAATTTTCATAGCCGTGACCACATTGTCCACCGCTGATAAATAAGGCAAGAGATTATAGGCTTGAAAGACAATGGAGACATCTTTTCTGCGGTATTGTTGCAACCCAATTTTTTTTAAGGACTGGTCCTTATAGAGAATTTCCCCTTCTTTTGGGGTATCGAGTCCGGCAATCAGTGACAGAAACGTGGTCTTGCCCGAACCGCTACTGCCTAGAATGGCGTAGATTTTTCCTGGTTCAAAAGTTAAATTCACATGTTCAAATAATGGGGCTTCTGGCCCGTACCAATAACTCACATCTTTAGTAGCTAATGTCATCTGTTTCCCTCTTTTCTTTAGGTTCAATTTACGAAATCAAAATTTTCTTCGGATTTAAACGCATAATCCCCGCCGACGACAACAGAATGGAAAAGAAACTGATGCCTAAGCCAATGGCGGCTAACATGGCGATTTCTTCTGGGGAAACGGTAATGTTCAAGTCATCTACCGCTGCTGATTGACTAAAACTGTCCGAAAGCATTTGGCCGGGACCGCCTTTACTCATTCCGCCACCAGGACCACCTTGACCTTGACCCTCCGCAGTTCCTTGATCCGCTGAAGCAGTTTGGGTAGTTTGTTGTTCCAATAGCTGATTGCCCACTACATTGCCCACCACATTGCCACTAGCAGAAGCAATACCAAGGGCTAGAAGCATGCAAACAAAGATTTCAGTAAAGAACTGCAACACGACTTTGCCTCGTGATTCCCCTAAGGAAAGCAACACGCCGATTTCAAAGCGTCGTTCCCGAATGGTCATCATGACGATTAAAGTTAAGATAATCACACCGGCTACGGCTACTAAGATGACGATGTTTTTCGCAAAGCTGGAGACATTGTTTAAAGGTGTTAGCATTTGTTGGTACATTTGATCATTGGTTTGTAAGCTAAAGGTATCGGTGTCGATTAATTTTTCGGCTTCGGCTACAAAGTCATCCATTTCATTAGGATCTTCTAAAGTGTAGACCGCAGAGTCAATGGTGGTGCTGTCACTTTCCCCACTAATCGTATTGGCTAATGTGTAGGAAGAAAAAATGGTATTGGCTGGGTTCATAAAGTTAAACTGCATGCCCATGGAAGTGCCGGTATCACTGGTTTCATAAATGCCTTTAATCGTTACTTCTACGTTGGCCTCATTGGCATCCACTAAAGTAAAGGTATCTCCTACCGCCAAGTCATTGGCCTCGGCTAAGGCGGATTCGATTAACACATTGTTAGTATCCACATCATCAGCACTTAAGGCTTCCCCAGAGGTGATGGTCGCAGTCCCGTCAGAAAAGCTGGAATACGCAGCACTTTCCAAGACCCCGGTAATTTGGAAATCTCCTTGATCCATGCCGCCACCGCCAGCACCCATCATGCCACCAGGTGCGCCACCCATCCCTTGCGCTTGGGTATCCGTACTTTCACTAGTGGTTTCTTCTTCCTCATCACTAGAGGAAATCGGTTCAATATCATCGCCTTTTGTAGCAGAAGTGCTTACTTCAAAGGAATACGATTTTACGCCATCTAAAGCAGCAATGGCCTTGGCATCTTCTAGATTTACCGGCGTCATTTGGAAACTACCGGGATCTGGTCGGCTGTCGCCTTCTGTGTCAGTGGCGGCACTGTCGCTAGTACTGTCGTCTTTTTTAAACATCTGCTCTCTGTTGGTACTCAATGTAACTGTGGCCCCGACACTTTTTTTAGCAGTTTCAGTGGCAGAGTCAGCGGCGCTTTTAATGGTCAAGCCTGCTAAGACAAAGATTAGAATTGCTGAGAAAACTGCGATTAAAATCAAGCTACGACCTTTTTTGGCCCAGAGACTTTGCAAGCCTCGTTTTAGAAAATTCATGGAAGTTCCTCCCTTGTATTGATTGAGTTAAAAATACTACCATCAGCTTAAAGCAAGCTTAATTGCTAAAACTTTATTGCGGGCCGCCCATGCCCATGCCACCGGAAACCGCATTTCCCGATTGATCCATGGTAGACACTACAGCTGTTAAGGTGATGCTTCCAAGATCGGCAGCTCCTTCTATTGTGCTGTCAGTTGCCACTAAGCCGTTCTCGTCAACATTTGAGGCAGTCCCTCCGATAGATAATGTCAAAGCCTCATTTTGGGTTAAATCAGGGGTGCTGATCACTAAATTGGCAAAGTCTTTTGCAGGAACAAAACCAGCAACTACTTTACCTGTACTATCTTTTAAAGAAACTAAAGTGCCGGCGGTTTGATTGCTATCAAAATAAAGATCCACTGCGGTTTGGCTAGAAGAGTCACTGACATTTAAGGCCATCCCACTGGAACCGGCAGCCATTAACGTTCCTCCCGATTGAACAAAGGTACCATTGTAATCCAAAGCACCATTGCCCCCATTGACCGGCCCATTCACTAGTAATGTGCCCCCGGTCATGGTGACATTGCCATTACTATCAAAGCCATCCCCTTCTGCATCTACTAGGATTGTCCCGCCGGAAATCTCGATAAACTTACTTTCATCGGCTTGGTCTCCGCCACCAGGTCCGCCACCACCAAAACTATCAGCGCCAAATGCCCCGGTGGTAGCCGTGTCGCTACCGCCCCCAGCATTGACCCCATCGTCAGTGGCTACCACCTTGATGTCGCCTCCTTTAAAGTAAATTTCCGAAGCTTCCAAACCTTCATAGGATTGGGTGATATTAATGGTCCCATCGTTAATGGTCAAGGTATTGTCTCCGTGGATTCCATCATCTCCGGTGGTGGCGGTAATGGTGCCACCGTTGACTTCCACTGCATCATTGGCATGAAGGGCATCATCTGCGGTATCCAACTGATATTCCCCACTGGTAATAAGCAATTTTCCTCCAGCTTTTAGTCCCTTGTAGCTTTCTTCTGCACTTAAATTGGCACTCGTCGCTCCATCGGCGGTTTTTACAGTCATTTGAGCGTTTTGCATGGAGAGATTGGTTTCCGCTTGAATGGCATCCCGACCGCTGTTAATGGTGAACGTTCCTCCATCAATGGCTACATAGCCTTTCGTGGCATCTTCTGCATTGTTGGCCTGAATGCCATCGCCTTCTGTGGTGGTGATGGTGTACTCTCCTCCTCGAATAGCTACACTGTCTTTGCCTTTAATGGCATTATTTTTAGCGGAAATCGCATACGTCCCACTGACTAAGATCAAATCGTCTTTACTGCGAATGCCGTTACTATAATTGCCGTTAACTGTTAAACTGCCGCTGCCATTGATTACCAAATCTTCTTTACTGTAAAAAGCGGCATCAGGTTCGGTTTCCCCGGTGGCCAGCTCGTAAGTTGTGCCGTCAGATAATGTGTTTTCACTGTCACTGGCTAATGTGGTGATGACTTTCTCCGCCTGTTCCACGTCAATGGCAGCGCCGGTAGCGTTGGTAATTTCCACCCCGTCTAAGACTAAATGCACTTTGTCTTCTTTACCCACGTTAATCACCAGTTGTCCATTAGATAATGTGCCAGAAACCACATAAGTTCCCGCAGCATTTATAGTCACCACTTGTCCATCCACTGTTGCACCTTCTCCGGTGATTTCACTGGTATCTCCTAATTCAATTTTTGTGGCGCTCTCTTCATCGTAACTAGTAGCTAAATCTTCCTCTTCATAAGTACCATAGTAATTTTCTAATGTCGTTTCACTGCTGCTGGTCGTCGCCACGGTTTCAATTTGACTACTACTAGCACTACTGCTATCTGAACTGGCATTTTCTGTGCTACAAGCTGCTAACAGCGTGGTGGATAACAACAGTGTGGCCAAGATTTTTTTACCTTCCATCTGCTTCATTCCTTTCTTTATAATTCATCTTTATTGGTGGCTGCCTTGCCTAAAACCACAGGCAAATTGCCATTTCTCACTCGAACTTCATCAATTAGCGCTTTTTCTTCATCGGGATTTTTCAATAAAAGCCAGTAACGTAATTCATAGACACTGCCCATGGTGGTGGTGCGAACCGATTCCAATTTGGCGTTGTAACAATACTGTTCCAATAAATAATCGAATAAATGGGGATAGTCCAAGTCTTCTGGAATGGTGACTTTCAATTCTCGCTCGGCTACTTTTGGCCGTTCCCCAAATCCGGTAGTGTACAACAACAGTAAGAATGCGGCCACGATTACCGAAAAAGCTAGGATGTATACGGCATAGCCCATCCCGGTAGCCAAGCCAATGGCCATAGACCAGAAAATACTGGTAATTTCTCGGGCACCGCCGGGGACCGAGCGAAAGCGGATCAAGCTAAATGCCCCTACCACTGCCATCCCGGTTCCCAGATTGCCATTGACTAGCATGATGACGGACTGGACCAAGACCGGTAAAATGGCCAATGTCACCACAAAACTCTTGGTGTACGTATTGCGAAACATGTAAGTGGCTGCCACTAATAGCCCCAATCCTAAAGAAATGCCCATGCAGATCAAAAGCTGGGTAAAGGTGATGGTCTGTGTACCATTTGCGTATAAACTCGTTAACATTGTGTATCCTCCTAGGTTTTACTAATTATCAATTGGGGTAGTGGTTCACGATCCTCTGCTTGCGCATGAAACAAAATGCGATCCACTGGGGCTACTTCTTGGGCAAGATGGCGACGATAAGTGAAGGCGTATTTGGAAAAACTGATCTTGTGTAAGTGATACTTGGTCAATAAATGACTAAACCATAATGGGTACGCCCCCATCGCTTTGACTTCCATTAAAACCGGGACTTCTGGAGCTACCAATGCACCATAACTACCACAAGTCAAATCCAAGTCTTCACTGCGATAGCGAATTTTCTGATCAAAAGTTACCCGAAAATCCGGATCTTCCTCATAAAAATAAGACATTCGATCATAAGCGATTAAAACTTGTGGAGCGAGGTCTTGATATTGATCCACCAGCCAGCGCAATTCCCGATTGATCTGTGGGGTTTCTGGTGATTTGGGAAACGCTCCTCCGCCTTGCCAAGTGGCATACTCTTCAAAACTTGTGGGAATCCGTCGTTTGTAGACAATGCCGTTTATTTTTTTCTTACTTTCCAGAAAGACCGTCCCTTCTTGAGTCGGCACTCCATAACTGCGAACCCGGAATTTCTCTTTATACTTCGGTTTTTCCATGGAAGCTTGAATCATCCGAAAGTCTGGCGTGTCAAAGTACAGCGACAAGATTGTATGCAAACCAAATTCATCTAACGCCATATAGCGCGCTAGTTCCTGTTTGAATTTGGCAAAGCAGACTTCATCTAAGCGGTACTTGGTCTCTTTCCGCTCAAAGGCTCTTTTTAATTTCATACTTGCCCTCCTCTACGGGGCTTACTTTACGAAGCTGGACTTAAAAGAAGCTTAACTGAGGATTTTTTTAGGAAAAGGAGCTTTAAGGTCTTTTTATGCTAGAAATGGTAAGATAAATAGGAGGTGAGACAAATGATTAAACTATTAGTAGTCGAAGATGAAGCGACATTAGCCGATAATATAAAAGAAATTCTCACAGACCTAGGGGAAATTACTCTAGTCTACGATGGAGAAGAAGGGTTATTTGAAGCCGAAACTGGCGTTTATGATTTGATTTTGTTGGATTTAATGTTACCGGGGAAAAATGGTTACCAAGTTTTAGCCGAATTACGGGAACAAAACATTCAAACCCCTGTTTTGATTTTAACGGCCAAAGATGGCTTAGAAGACAAAGTAGCCGGCTTTCAAAAAGGGGCCGATGATTATTTAACCAAGCCTTTTTACCGAGAAGAGTTGATTTTACGGGTCAAAGCGCTATTGAAACGCTCTTTAGGAC
>NZ_JBCOJC010000059.1:0-11442 GCF_040925905.1 Enterococcus sp. 2201sp1_2201st1_C11_2201SCRN_220225 | reverse complement strand
AAGGGTATCTTCCAATGATTTTTAATGGAAGATACCCTTCTTTTGCTTGCGTCTCACGTTTGGTATTGTTCGGTTCGCAGGACGGTGACTCGACTATTGTCACAGACCTATTTGTTTTTGTGTTTTAGCGTTGTGCTAATGGTGTCATCGCCAAAGCTTCAATCAATGGAATGACTTCTGTTTTGACTTTGTATTTTCGTTCCAAAGCTTTTTCAATGACGAAACGATTGACTTCACTGGTGGAGACTTGAGCTAACAGACGGTCTTCTTTCGCTGTTTTTTCTTGAACTAAAACAGCATCGCCTTCTGTTGTGGTGAAGAATTTAGGGAACGCTTGAATCGCAGCGTCAAAAGCGGCATACGTCATAACAGCAGAGGTTGTTTCTTCTGCAACTGGTTCAGTAGTTTCTGTAGTTGCCTTTTCTGCTTTAGCCGTAGTTTTGGCTTTGACTACTTCCTCTTGAGTACTTGTTTTAGCAACGGATGCGATTTCTTCGGCAGGTTTTGCGGGTTTGTACCAGTAGTTGGCGATTTCTTGGGTTAAATTGGTAGTGAATTGTTCCAAAAGCCCCGCTTCATTTTTTTGAATTCGTTTGATGATGGTGGTGAAGCTATCATCAACGGGAACCGTCAATACAGGAGTATCTGTAGCTTTCAAATTTTCAATTAACATCTCTTGGCTATTTTTAGGATTTAGTTTTACCGTGATCTCTAAATCATACAAGTCAGCGGCTTTCTTTTCCAAGGTGTGGAACAATTGCTGCCGGGTGTTTTCAAATGACAAGCGGAATTGATTCAGCAATTTTTGTTTTTGTTTCTTTTTCATTTATCTGCTCCTTCTACTAATAGGGTTGACAAATCATCATTGAATTGTCAGTAACTAATTTGTCATCAAGAAAAACTAGCCCCTCAATGGTAAATCCTCTCTGATTATAATGAAAAAAAATGATTTTGAAAAGCTTTATGTAAAAATGAAGAGATTTGCGAAACATTTTCTGTAATCAATGTTTCGCAAATCCCTTTAAATTAGAAGGTTGTCGTATCTGGATCTTTGGCTTTCCCAACTACGCCGTCCAGTCTGTCAATTGCTGCCATTTCTTTTTCAGAAAGTTCGAAGTCAAAGAGTTTGGTATTTTCTTTGATTCGACTTGGGGTAACAGATTTTGGTAATGGTAAGAAGCCATGCTGTAAAGACCACCGCAAAGCGATTTGGGCGATAGATTTCTTATGGGTTTCAGCGATGGTTTTCATTTCTGATACATCAAAGATTTTCCCTGTACCTAATGGACTATAGGCTTCTAATAAAATATCGTTGTCTAAGCAGTAGTTGACAACATCTGCTTGTTTTTCCCCAGGAGCTAGGAAGATTTGGTTCACCATCGGCATGATTTTAGCGGTTTTCTTTAATTCTTCCAGATGATGGGGTTGGAAGTTGGAAACCCCGATTGCTTTAATTTTCCCTGCTTTATACAACTCTTCCATTGCTCGCCAAGTTTCGGCATTCGCTTCTTGCCAATGATCCCGAAAATCAATAGGATTGGGCCAATGAATCAAAAAGAGATCCACATAATCGGTACCTAGTTTTTTCAAAGATTCCTCAAAAGATGTCATGGTTAAATCGTAACTGTGATTTTTGTTCCAAAGTTTGGTGGTGATGAAAATTTCTTCTCGGGGTACACCACTTTCTTGCCAACCTTGGCCCACACTTTCTTCGTTTTGATAGCCTTGAGCGGTGTCAATGTGACGATAACCAGCTGCCAAAGCGGCTTTTACAGAATCTACAGCCACCTGACCATCAGGGGTTTGCCAGGTCCCAAATCCAACTACGGGAATTTTTACTCCATTGGCTAAGGTGTAAGTTGATGTTAATGAATCCATAAATTGACTTCCTCCTTTTGCTTGTTTCTTTAAGTGTAACTCAATTAAAGGAAAAAGACCGATGATTTGCTTTGCTTTCCGTGGCAAAATGAGTGACTTTTGTGTACACTAAATAGGCGAAGAAAGGAACGAAAACATTTGGATATCATGTTAAAAAAAGCAATTTTGCATATTGTAGATCGGGAATCCGGTTCGCCGGTGTTCTCACAAGTGCCTTTAGATTTGACCAAGGAATATGTGCGGGAATATTTGACTAAAAAAATTCAAAAACTTTCCAATCCTCAAACGAAAACCGGGACATTAAGTGCGGAGGCAGTATTCACCAAACTAGTAAAAGATAGCCAAGAAACTTTTACTATGGCCTCTGAGGCTATGACAGCTCGTTGGTATGAAAGTTATAGTCAAAGTGAAGATGCCCCGAGTTGTGATGTATTTGTGGTTTTGTATGAAGTGGATGTGACGCCTTATCTGGCTTTTGTGAAAGTCAATTACCATGAAGGCTATACTCACTTTGTCGAAGGGAGCGAAAAAGGAGTAGCCAATCAGCTGATCATCAACCGCGCTCTTTTAGCCAATAAAACCCAAAAAGCCGATGAAGGATTAACCGTGAACTTAGAGACATTGTTTTATGGCTTAATTGAAAAGAAATACACGTTCTCTGGTGAAAAACGCTTGTATTTTTCTACTGAAGTGATTGAATCAGAACCGCAACTTTCTTTAGAAGACAACGTCAAAGTTATTACCAAAGTCGCGGCTAAAATCGGCCAAAAATTCGAAGCGCCTCAGCACGATTTAGTGGCAGATGTAAAAGAATCCATTTATGATTCGATAGAAGAATCTGGAGAATTAGATGTAGCAATAGTGGCGGAAAAAGTTTTTAAAGACAATATTACCGCCCAAATGACTTTTAAAGAAGAAGTCGTCGAAAAAGGTTTCGTGGATCGGGCACCCTTAGTGGAAGAAGTCAAAGAATTGACTGAGAAAAAATATGGCAAGCAAAAACTACGCCTGTCTAATGGCATTGAATTAATCGTGCCTTTAGAAGTTTACCGTGACCCGAACTTGATTGAATTTATCAATAATCCTGATGGTACTATTTCCGTGACTATTAAAAATGTGGAAGATGTAATCAATCGCTTGTAAAAGGAGTTTATAATGGAACTAATTGCCGGTCTTTCCAAGCTAAAAACATTAGTAAATACCAGTTTGGCTTTTAACAAAGATGTCTATGACCAAGAACGCCTAGTAGAAATGCAAGGCATTATAAAAGACTTGGTCACCACTTACAGCACAAATCTTACAGAAAACGAAATCCAGCGTTACTTTTCTTCCGATGTGGGTTATGTAACCCCTAAAGTTGATATTCGAGCAGTAGTTTTTAATGCCCAAGGAAAATTGCTATTAGTTCAGGAAAAAAGTGATCACACTTGGGCTTTACCTGGTGGGTGGGCCGATGTAGGTTATTCCCCGGGAGAAATCGCTCAAAAAGAAACCGTTGAAGAAGCAGGGCTCGATGTGGTGCCTAAGCAATTACTAAAAGTGGTGGACAAAGCCAAGCACGATTATCCTCAAAGTTTAGAATATGTGTATAAATTTTTTATCTTATGCCAAGCCGATTCTGAGAAAGTCTCTACCGGTATTGAAACCAGTGACGTGACCTTTTTCACCGAAGCAGAAGTTGAACAGTTAGCTATTTCCGTTCAACGCAATCGACTAGCGGATTTGAAAGAACTTTTCGCTTTTTACCGTAATCCGTGGCAAACTACCCAATTTGATTAACTAAGTCGTCTCGAATGGGACGGCTTTTTTTGATTAGCTTGTGACATTTTCCTTTTTTTTATCCGCTAAATTGGTTCCGAGTCAAGATAATTGACTTTGACTAAATTTGACCTATAATAAAGTCAGCTCAAGATAACTAACTATTAGTAAGAAATATTTGTTGTTGCGAGAGCAAATTTTTTACATTCGGTCAAGGGGAGCCTATAATAGTTACGTAAGAGCCAAGATAACTTGACCCAGTGACTCGGCAAACCCGAGTAGATTTGGAGGGAAAAATAATGGCAAAAGAACATTATGACAGAAGTAAACCCCATGTTAATATTGGGACGATTGGACACGTTGACCACGGGAAAACTACATTGACTGCGGCGATTACCACGGTTTTAGCCAAAAAAGGATTAGCCAACGCGCAAGATTATGCGGCAATTGATGCGGCACCAGAAGAACGAGAACGGGGTATCACCATTAACACCGCTCACGTGGAATATGAAACCGAAAAACGTCACTATGCTCATATCGATGCACCGGGACATGCGGACTATGTAAAGAACATGATTACCGGGGCGGCGCAAATGGATGGTGCGATCTTAGTCGTATCGGCTACTGATGGCCCAATGCCTCAAACTCGTGAACATATCCTGCTTGCTCGTCAAGTAGGGGTAAAATACATCATTGTCTTCTTGAATAAAGTTGACTTAGTAGATGATGATGAACTCTTAGACTTAGTCGAAATGGAAGTCCGGGAACTCTTAACAGAATATGGTTTCCCCGGCGACGATATTCCTGTACTGAAAGGTTCTGCTCTAAAAGCACTAGAAGGCGATCCAGAACAAGAAGCAGTGATTATGGAACTGATGGACACAGTAGACGAATACATTCCAACGCCAGTTCGGGATACAGACAAACCATTCTTATTGCCAATTGAAGATGTGTTCACTATTACAGGTCGTGGAACGGTTGCCTCTGGTCGGATTGAACGAGGTACCGTCAAAGTCGGCGAAGAAGTGGAAATTATCGGAATTAAGCCAGAAACCCAAAAAGCCGTCGTAACCGGTTTGGAAATGTTCCGTAAAACATTGGACTTTGGGGAAGCCGGCGACAATGTGGGAGTCTTATTGCGAGGCATCAACCGGGATCAAGTTGAACGTGGGCAAGTATTAGCAAAACCAGGTTCAATCACCCCTCATACGAAATTCAAAGGGGAAGTTTACGTGTTGACCAAAGAAGAAGGCGGGCGCCATACCCCATTCTTCAATAACTATCGACCACAATTTTATTTCCATACCACTGATGTAACAGGGAACATTGCCTTGCCAGAAGGAACAGAAATGGTAATGCCTGGGGATAATGTCACCATTGATGTGGAATTAATTCATCCAATTGCCATTGAAAAGGGAACAACCTTCTCCATTCGTGAAGGTGGTCGGACTGTGGGCTCTGGTATTATTACCGATATTGAAGCCTAATCAGTTGAAACGAGCGCAATCCCAGTGGTTGCGCTCGTTTTTTGGTATACTTTAAAAAGAGAGCTTTCAATGAAAAACAATGAAGGAGGAAGCTATGAAGACAATTATTATTGGAGGCACTGCAGCCGGAACCAGTGCTGCGGTAAAAGTCCAAAAACTAGCAGAAAACCCAGAAGTGGTCATTTATGAAAAAGGGGACATGGTCAGTTTTGGTGCTTGCGGCTTGCCCTATTATATCGGGGATTATTTTCAAGATGCCAATCAAATGATTGCCCGAGAAAAAGCTGCCTTTGAAAAACAAGGAATCGCTGTTAAGTTGCATCATGAAGTGGTGGCGGTGGATACTAATTCTAAAACGGTGCGGGTGAAACCAGCAACAGGAGAGGAATTTGTAGATAGTTACGACAAGTTAATGGTAGCTACCGGATCTGCGGTCATCTTACCTCCAGTCAGTCGCGTGGATTTTGATAATTTGTTTACCGTGAAGACGATGGAAGATGGCAAACGTCTAAAAGAGCGCTTGTTGGACAAAGAGATTCAAAAGGTGACGGTTGTAGGCGGTGGTTACATTGGTGTGGAAATTGTGGAAGCTCTTTTGCATTTAGATAAAGAGGTTCAGCTAATTCAATTGGAAGACAACTTGTTGCAAGATAGCTTTGACTCAGAAATCAATGAGTTGATGGCAGCCAAAATGCGAGCTGCTAAAGTGGATTTACATTTAAGTGAAACCGTTAAAGACTTCGAAGGGGAACAAGCCATTCAATGGGTAGTCACCGATAAAGGACGTTACAAAACAGATTTAGTCGTGGTAGCCATCGGGGTTCGTCCTGCCACCGGTTTCTTAGGCAAAGAATTTGCCACTTTGAAAAACGGTGCTTTAATTGTGGACAATCAAGGCCGAACCAATGTCCCTGATGTGTGGTCTGCAGGAGACTGTGCCACGGTGGATTTCTTAAATACTGGGGAAAAGCGCTACATTCCTCTAGCAACTGGCGCTAATAAATTAGGACGGGTAGCAGGTGAAAGCATGGCTGGATTAGACACTATCTATCCTGGCTCTTTAGGAACTGCCGGTGTGAAATTTCAAGAGTTGGAAATGGCCCGCACTGGTTTAACAGAACGAGAAGCTAAAGAATTAAACTTGAATTATAAAGCAATTGTAATCAACGATAAAAATCAAACTGACTATTACCCTGGTCAAAAAGATATTCGGATTAAGTTGATCTATGAAGCGGACACACGCAAGATTTTAGGCGGTCAAATCGCCGGAGAAAATGGAGCTGGCCTACGAATTGATACGTTAGCGGCTGCGATTACCGGTGGGCTGACGACCGAAACCTTAGGACTGCTGGACTTAATGTATGCACCACCATTTGCTCGCACCTGGGATGCTTTAAATATCGCAGGTAACGTAGCAAAATAAACGAAAAAAGAAACTGGTTTTCCATTGGAAGATCAGTTTCTTTTTTTTATTTTAAGCATTGTTTTCTTTTAAAGTTTGATAAAGAGGAAGCAAGCTGAGATAGGTTTCTTTCATATAGTCAAGGGCTTTATCGGGATTTTGCCATACATTATCTGCTGCGGGAAGTGTACGGCCAATTTGAAATTCCGCTTTTTTTATTTTGGCAAAGCGTTCTAATGAAGTGGCAAGATTTTCATCCGTAGCTGGGAGAATTGTATTTTTGGTATGGTCAGTATTAAGCATCGTATCTTCTGGCAAACTGTCAAAGAGTTCTAGCTGATTTAATAGGGTTTGGGCATACTGAACTTGTTGCTTTGGCTGGTCAATCATAGATAACCACAAGAAGACATGATCTGGCCAAATACCAATTTGAAAGTGAGGGGCCATCTTATAGCCTCGTTTGCCTTCACTAAAAGCGGCCCAAGTATTTTCTGGGGGATGGACACTACGCCTGCGATGTTGAGCAATGTGTAAATAAAAAGATGCGTTTAATTTCTGATTAAATAATGGCAAAAGTTCATTCCCAATGGTTTGAAAAACAGGCTGAATTTCACTGCGAATGGCGTTCATTCGCGATTCTAAGCCCGGTACTTGAAAAACAGAAAAGCTTTCTTCGGTAAACATATTCTTCTCCTTAAATTTTTTAGAAATAATTTTACGCTACAAGTAGCAGTGTATCATAAAGTGCTTTTTAAGGGAGGGGAGGTGTTTGGATGAGAAGAGAATATTTAAACAGAGTAATTTCTGAAAAAATAATCTTATACAAATGTTTAAACGGGTTAATTTACAAGGAAACTTGTAGACTGGCTTTTTTACGGTTATTTAGAAAAGCCAGTTCACAAATTTCCTTAAATTTCACAAAAGAAGCTAGGCATTTCTGGTCAAAAAAACTCAAAACAGTTAGTATGTAGGATATCAAAAAAGTTTGGAGGGGCTGCCCTTGATAAAAAAAATCTTCAAGATTATGGCGAAACTCCTCTTGTTAGTCCTACTCTTTGGGATGGTGGCGCTAGGAGTGCGTAACTACAAGATTTTAAAAGATGTTCATCAATATGACAGTGAAGTAGCTGCAGCGGTAGAGAAGTATGGAATTTCCCAATATGCTGACTTAGCTTCGGCGATTATTTATACAGAAAGTAAAGCTCAAACAACAGACTTGATGCAAAGTTCGGAAAGCCGTTATGGTGAGACAGATCAAATCACTTCCAAAGATGAAAGCATTGATGCCGGAGTTTCCTTTTTGGCACAAGCGATAAAAAAAGCAGAAGAACAAGGGTGTGATTTGTCTACGGGGATTCAAGCCTATAATTTTGGTTTGGATTACATCGACTATGTAGCCGAAAAAGGTGGTAAAAACTCTTTGAAATTGGCAGAAACCTATTCGAAGGAAGTGCTGGCTCCCCAATTAGGTAATGAGGAGCAAACGCAATATCGCTATTGGGGATTGTTCTCTGTTTTTTATAACGGTGGCTTTCTCTATCATAATGGGGGAAACATCTTTTATGCGAAAAATGTTCAGTGGAACCAGTGGAAATACAATGCCACAAATTTTCTGTTTTGAATGGGCAGGACAATTCGGTTATGATAGACTAGATTTATTTGAAAGATAAGAGGTGCTAGTAGCAATGGAAAATGAAGTGAAGGAAGAAGCAAAAGGCAAAGATTGGTTTTTGCGTTTTGTTAAAGGGATGTTTATTGGTTCTGGTTTTATTCTACCGGGAGTTAGTGGGGGCGCATTAGCCGCTATTTTTGGAATTTATCAACGGATTATTTCCTTTTTAGCCCATATTACCCGTAACTTTAAAGAAAATGTATTGTTCTTTTTACCTGTAGGATTAGGTGGAGTTACGGGAGTTTTTCTACTGTCTTTTGTGGTGAGTTTTGCATTAGGTACCTATGAAAGTATCGTATTGTGGTTTTTTGTTGGTTGTATCATTGGCACTGTGCCGGCATTGTGGAAAGAAGCCGGCAAAGAAGGCCGCAGTACGCGGGATGTAGTGATTATGGTGGCAAGCTTTGTTTTAGGCTTTTTGTTCTTGTGGAAAGGCGCTGGCTTGTTCAGTCATGTGGACCAAAATTTCTTCACTTGGATTATTGCTGGAGCTTTGATTGGCTTAGGGATGATTGTCCCTGGTCTTAGCCCATCAAACTTTTTAGTTTATATGGGGATGTACAAAGCCATGTCTGATGGGATTAAAACCTTGGACTTTGGGGTGATCATTCCCATTGCCATCGGCGGATTAGCCTGTGTTTTAAGTTTATCAAAAGTGATGGATTACATTTTTAGTAAGGCTTATGCTCAATTGTTCCACTTTATTTTAGGGATTGTTTTTGCTTCTACAGTGATGATTGTGCCCACTGATTACGCTGGTTTTACAGCGGGAAACTACCTTGCTTGTGGGGCATTGTGTATTGCGGGTATTTTACTGGGAGCTTGGATGAGCCGTTTGGAAGAAAAATACAAATAAATCTTAAGAAAGGTTTATTTAAACCAAGCCAGCGATGTAATTTTTTAAAAAAAGAAAGTCTGTTATGAAAGCTTAAGAATAGTTGAAACAACCCATGCAAAATGCTTGAAAATCACCAATATTGTGTTAAAATAAACTATGTATAATTTTGTTTGTATTCAATCGCGCTGATTTCGATTAGTGCGTTTTTTTACGGCAGGAAATGCAGGTTAGAAAAGGGCGTGAGGCAAATGGCACGAATTCCCGATGCAGTAATTGATGAGATTCGGGAAAAAGTTAACATTGTGGACATTGTCGGTCAGTATGTGCAATTAAAAAAAGCCGGGAAAAATTATTCTGGTCTTTGCCCCTTTCATAATGAAAAGACACCTTCTTTTTCCGTAGCCGAAGATAAGCAGTTTTATCATTGTTTTGGTTGCGGTCGAGGTGGCAATGTCTTTAGTTTTTTGCAAGAGATTGATGGCATTAGCTTTCCTGAAGCAGTGGCAAAAGTGGCAGATTTTGAACAGATTCCTTTGGCAGCAGAATACCGTGAAGTCTCAGGTCCTGCTGAAAATTCTGAAACCCGCCAACTTATCGCATTACATGAAAAAGCACAAGAACTTTATCATCATATGCTGATGAATACAGCAGTAGGCGAGGCTGCCCTGGCGTATTTACATGAGCGGGGCTTAGATGATGAGACCATTGCTGAATTTGGTATAGGCTTTGCGCCGAATCAGCGTCAATTTTTGGAACAAGTTTTTCAAAATGAAGGCTTTGATTCTGAACTTTATGAGGCTAGTGGTCTATTTTTGACGAGAGATGATGGTAGTTTTGCTGATCGCTTTTATCAGCGAATCATGTTTCCTATCCGAGATCCTCAAGGGAAAACCATTGCCTTTTCCGGTCGTTTCTTTAAAACGGAGGCTTTTCCTGGAGAGGATCAACCAAAGTATTTGAATTCTCCGGAAACACTGCTTTTTAACAAACGGATGGTCTTGTTTAACTTTGACAAAGCCCGAGGAACTATTCGCAAAGAGAGTACTGTGTTTTTGTTTGAAGGATTTATGGATGTGATTGCCGCTTGGCGTGCCGGTGTTAAAAATGGGATTGCCAGTATGGGAACCAGTTTGACCCAGCAACAAGTGAATGCCATGGAACGTTTGGCTACTACTGTGGTGATTTGTTACGACGGAGACAATGCAGGAATTGAAGCGACTCAGCGGGGGATTGCCTTGCTTAAGGAAAACAGTCGTCTGAAAATTGACATTGCCCGTTTACCAGAAGGACTAGATCCCGATGAGTATGTCCAAAAATATGGTGGTGAGGCCTTTGCACAATTGGCAGAGCACGGCCGGGAAACAGTGTTTAGCTTTCAGCTAGATTATTATCGTAGCAAGTTTAATTTAGCTAATGAAAACGACCAATTACTTTATGTGGAAACCATGTTAAAAGAATTGACCCAAGTGGATTCTTTGATTCAACAGGATCATTACTTAACGCAACTAGCCACAGAGTTTCATTTGCAACGAGAAACGCTACAACAACAACTGGCTACTTTAAAACAACAAGCCCGTCACTTGCAAAAGACACCTGATAGAGCTTACGAAGTGCCTTATGAAGCGCCACCGGAACAGGCACCAAAAGTTGCGCCAATCACTACTCGGCCGCTAACTCAAGGGGAAAAGGCGGAACAACAACTGCTTTATCGCTTGTTTAATGAGCCTAGGCTGTTGTATCAATTAGAACAGGCTCAAGTACATTTCTTACACGAAGACTATGAAGAAATTTATCGTCTCTTTAAAGAATATTATGAGCAAAAAGGTGAGTTTGAAGTAGCCGGCTTTGTAGACTACTTGGATGATCCTGAAATTCAAAACAAAGTCATCACAATTGTCACCCTCAATTTACCCCAAGAGAGTACTGAAAAGGAAATTCAAGTACTACTCCGGGTTTTCGAGAAGACCAGACTAGCTGATAAAATTAATGAAAAAGTTATTTTGCAGCAGGAAGCAGGTCGTATCAAGAATACCCAATTGGAACTTGAGTTGGCAATTGAGATAATAAATTTACGGAAACAACTGAAGCAAACCGACATCTTTTAAGGGGGGCCTTCTGAATTATGGCTAATGAGACAAAAGATTACAACAAGGCAGTTACCGCATTTATCGCTGAAAGCAAGGCGAAAGGACAGGTCGTATACGATGATCTTTCCAATAAACTAGCAACACCATATTCCTTAGATGCTGACGGCATGGACAAACTGATCCAAAAAGTGGAAGATGCGGGTATCAGCGTGGTGGATGAAAATGGCGAACCCTCTGTGCACAGTTTAAAGAGCAATGAGAAAAAAGCCGAACAAGCCAAGCAAGAAGATCTTTCTGCCCCAACCGGTGTGAAAATCAAT
>NZ_JBCOJC010000058.1:0-11773 GCF_040925905.1 Enterococcus sp. 2201sp1_2201st1_C11_2201SCRN_220225 | reverse complement strand
GTATTTTGTTGTTTGGTATGGTGGTGGAAGGCAGTTCTTTGCGGGTGGCTTTTAAAGAAATTCGAGAATTAAATACAGAGAAACTTTCCTTACTAGCGTTTTTAAAGGAAAGTCGTCACAGTGAAATCTTGATTATCTTTACCGAAGACTTTTGTGCGGTAGTAGGTTTGTTAGTGGCCCTTTTTGGCACGATTTTAACCATGGTTACCGGCAATGCCTTTTTCGATGCGTTTAGTGGTTTATTGATTGGCTTATTGTTGATGCTGGCAGCTTTGTTTTTAGCCCGAGAATTTTACAGCTTGATTGTAGGGGAAAGTGTGACGGCAGGAGATTTAGCAAAAATCAGAGCAGCTTTTGTGCGACCAGAAGTTAAACAACTGCTAGACTTAAAGACGTTGCATTTATCTGCTGATGAAGTGATGATTGCTGCTAAAATTGATCTGGTGGACAAGGAAGAAGGGGCTGCTTATCGAATTATTAATGAAATTGAAGCAAAAATCCGCAAACAATTAGCGGATAAACGGGCTTATATTTACATTGAAGTCGATGAGTATCAAGCGGATTATAAACCCCATAAATAACACTTCTGTTTAGAGATTTCCTTGATTTGACCAAGAAATCCACGGTAAAAGGTAGCGTATTTGCTAGGCTTTTGCTAAAATGGACGAGGACTATTGAATAGGAAAGAAGGAGTAACATGATTTCAGCAAGTGATTTGCGTGCCGGGATGACATTCATCCAAGACGGAAAATTGATTAAAGTACTCGATGCGAGCCACCATAAACCAGGTAAAGGGAATACCGTAATGCGTATGAAATTACGGGATGTACGGACTGGGGCAACTTATGATACAACGTTAAGACCCGATGAAAAATTCGAAAAAGCGCACATTGATACTAAAAATGTGCAATATCTTTACACCATGGATGACATGGGCTTCTTTATGGATACAGAAACTTACGAACAATACGAAATTCCTTTGGAGACCATTGCTGACGAAATGAAATACATTTTGGAAAATATGGAAGTAAAAATTCAATTTTACGGTAGCGAAGTGATTGGTGTGCAATTGCCATCTACTGTGGTATTGCGTGTTGTGGAAACTCAACCATCGATTAAAGGTGCAACCGTAACAGGTTCTGGTAAACCTGCTACAATGGAAACTGGTTTGGTAGTAAACGTGCCAGACTTTATCGAAGTGGATGAACTCTTAGAAGTCAACACTGCTGAAGGTACTTACGTAAAACGAGCAGGTAAATAATTCAATTTAAAAAGCGGAAAATCCTGATTCATTCGGGATTTTCCGCTTTTTTACTATCTTGATCTAACTATGTTGGGCCTTGTGAGTTCACTCAGTCTTTCTTAGTTTAAAAATGTTTTTGTAAGGAATAAATCGTTTGTCCGCGACTGAAGACAGCCGCTACAGCACAGACAATAAAGAAGTAGGGCAAGTATTCAAAACCAAAAACTTCACCACCGATAAAGATTGGTGCCAATAACGTACTAGTGGCGCTGCCAAAGACAGCCGCATAGCCTAGGGCAGCTACTAAGACTAAAGGCAAACCAAGAAGCTGAGCTAAAATGATGCCTAAAGTCGCGCCAATGGTGAACAAAGGGGTAACTTCACCGCCTAAAAAGCCTACGCTAATAGTTAAAACAGTTAACAATAATTTAAAGAGCCAATCATAGAGGTAAATCTTTTCTCCGGCAAAACTCATATCAATAAGATTGGTGCCTAGACCAGCATAACGTCCTTGATAAAGAGCAATCATTAAAATTGTCACCAAGACACCACCGATTCCAATTCGTTTTACGGGATTGGGAATTCGATTTTGGAAGAAAGCTTTGCCCCAACTTAACAGTTTGGCAAATAATGCACCGGTTAGGCCAAAGAGCACCCCTAGAAGCAGTAATTGTAAAAATAAGGTCAAAGTCAGGTTTACGGGTACCTTTAAGGCAAAACTAAATTTTTCTAAACCTAGTAAGTGGGAAACGTTACTGGCGATAAAAGAGGCTAATAAGGAATTGAGTAAGGCTTGGTATTTTAAGCGGCCTACCACTAATAATTCCAAGGCAAAAAAGGTGGCGGCAATGGGAGTTTGAAAAAGTCCGGCAAATCCTGCGGCCATACCAATGACGATTAAATCACTGGCATGTTCTTCTAAGTGAAACTTACGTCCAAACCAGTTGGCCACCGTAGCCCCTAATTGGACGGCGACTCCTTCTCGGCCTACACTGCCACCAAACAAGTGGGACAACCAAGTACCGCTCATAACAAAAGGAATCAGGCGTAGTGGAATTTCATCGTCATCTTCATGACCTACTAAGAAGACTTGACTCATTCCCCCCAGACTTTTGCCACCATATTTTTGGTAGAGAGCGGTAAAAAGCATCCCTGCAATGGCTAGAAAAGGAATCAAATAGAAAAAATGTTGGCTACGAAAGTCTGTCACCAAGAGCAGTACACGACCAAAAAGGGCATCTAAACCGCCAGCGATGAGACCAATCAGGAGACTAAGGAGGAGCAATAGGATTTTTTTTCGGGTAATTTTCATAGGAGAACCTCACTTCTGATAATTTTATGGTAGAAATTGTTGTTATGTAAAATAAGAAAGGTGCAACGAACTCGTTTAGCTTTCAAGAATTAAGGAGAAACCAACACCTGATCTCTTTACCAAGAAGAAGTTTTGACTTAATTTTGAGAAGAGCTAGTTCGTGAAGCCAAACATAGTCTACAAAAAAATGACTCCTGCCCAAAAAAGAGGCAGAAGTCATTAGCAATTTCATTGCGGTTTCAGTAAATACTGAGGGAGACATCATTCCCAGATAACAAAGAAAGTATCTAATAAGCTGGCATGTTTGTCAAGAAATTTTCTTTGGATTTTCATCAGGTGCGCAATTTTTTGCAAGATGATCCACTAAATAGCGCTCTTTTTGACGGCGAGTTAGTTTTTTGAAAGCAGCTTCGGCTCGGGTGGCGTCTACACGATTAGTAAAATGTTCTGCGTGAATCATCTTTAAGGGACGACGGCTGGCAGGATGAGTGTATTTGGCACCAGTGCCGGAATTGTGTTCATTAAGACGTCGGCGTAAATCAGTAGTGTAGCCACCATAAAAGCTGTTGTCTTTACAATGAAGCACATAAAAGTAATGATCACTGGCGGCCATAAAGCATCTCCTTAATGGCTGAAGTGTATTTGCCATCAGTGCCATAAGTCACTAGCGGTGGGGCAACTTTAAAGCCTTCTGTTTTGCCATCTTTTATTCCTTCAATTAACAAAATATTGGCGTCTTTGCCAGCTTTTGGGTAAACGAATTGGACGCGTTTCGGCGCAATTCGATAAGTTTGCATCAATTCTAGAATCTCTAAAAAGCGCTCGGGACGATGGACCATGGCAAAACGACCATTCATCTTTAACAATTGGCTAGCTGTTTTTAAAACATCTGTCAAACTAGCGTGGATTTCGTGGCGGGCAATGGCCAAGTGGGGATTGGGATTTTTACTATTGGTGGGTAAGTCCTTGAAATAAGGGGGGTTACACAACAATAAATCCACAGAATCTGCTGGGACTGCTTGAAGGCTGTGTTTTAAGTCCAGATTGTGCACCGTAACTTGCTCTTCCAGCTGATTTAAAGCCACACTGCGCTTGGACATATCCGCTAAACGCTCTTGGAGTTCAATCATCTCGATCTGTCCTTGGGTTTTGCCGGCGATAAAAAGGCCCACTGCGCCGTTGCCAGCGCAAAGATCAACAATTTTCCCTCGTTTAGGAATGCGGGGGAAATTCGCCAATAAGACCGCATCCAAAGAAAAAGAAAAGACATCCGGGCTTTGGATGATTTTTATGCCTTCTGCGTATAATTGATCAATGCGTTCACCAGGAAGTAAATTCACAGGTCCGCCTCCTAATTTTGTAGTTTTGGTTAGGTTTTAAGTGGTTAAGCGTACATTTTCAGCAAGTTGTATTATACTATTGAAGGTCAAGAGAAGCAAAAGAGAAAAATTACTTGTCACTGGCTGAAAATTTTTGCATACTAGAATCAGTTGTGTAGATGAATGTAGGAAGGAAGATCACATGTTTTATTCGTTTATTCGAGGACTGGTCAGAGGACTACTCTTCTTGTTAAATGGACGAGCGGATTATCAAAATCGTCAAGCACTCCCCGAAAACACTAATTATATTTTAGTTGCCCCCCATAGAACGTGGTGGGACCCTTTGTACATGGCTTTAGGGGCTTCCCCGAAAAAGTTTTCTTTTATGGCCAAAGAAGAACTGTTTAAAAATCCCATTTTGCGTTTTATCTTAACTCACTGTAACGCATTTCCTGTGGATCGAAAAAATCCTGGACCCAGTGCGGTGAAAACGCCGATTAAGTTATTGAAAAACACGGACTTGAGTTTGATCATGTTTCCTAGTGGTACCCGTCATTCTTCCGAGTTAAAAGGTGGTATGTCTTTAATTGCCAAAATGGCGAAAGTACCCATTGTCCCTTGTGTGTATCAAGGCCCTGTGACTTTTAAAGGGTTACTGGCCAGAAAAAAAGTGGTAACGCGTTTTGGTGAGCCTATTGATATTTCCGACATTAAAAAAATGGACAAAGAGGGCTTAGCAGAAGTTGAGCGTCGCATTCAAAGCGCTTTTGATACTTTAGATAAAGAGATCGATCCGAGTTTTACTTATCAAGCAAAATAAGAACAGACGGTGCCTTTTGAAATGGAGGTGCCGTTTTTATTTTAGATTGATCAATTCATAGACACCCTAGCTGCTTTCTATCTTCTGAGCTGTTTCTTGCTGCGACTGGCCTCAACTTAATTGCGAAAAAGTGATATAATGGCGAGAAGGAGTTTTTTTGAAAGGACTGACAAGATGCGCTTTTTACATACAGCAGATTGGCATGTGGGCAAGAAATTTAGCGGCTATGATCTATTAGCCGATCAAGATAAAATTTTGGACCAGATTATTGAGTTGGCCATAAGTGAAAAAGTCGATGCAGTGGTGTTAGCAGGCGATCTCTATGATCGAGGAGTCCCCCCTACTGAAGCGGTGGCTTTGCTGAATCAGAAAATTTGTTCTTTGAATTTAGAAGCGAAAATTCCTTTATTGGCGATTTCTGGTAACCATGACAGCGGAGTGCGTTTGGAAGTGGGCAGTCCTTGGTTTAGTCAGACGAACTATCACTTACATACTCGGATGGAACAAGCTTTTACTCCGGTGGTTATCGGTGACACCCAGTTCTTTTTACTGCCTTATTTTGAACCCATTGCAGCTCGTTTGTATTTTGAAACAGACGTAAAAAATATTGCTGAGGCTATGGTTTTAGTGATTGATAAAATCAAAAGCGCCTTTGATCCCGCTTTACGCCATGTGTTAGTGACTCATTTTTTTGTGGCGGGCTCCATGCGTAGTGATTCAGAGATCAAAGTAGAAGTTGGGGGCTTAGATAGCATTCCTTCAGAGTTGTTGGCAGATTTTGATTATGTCGCTTTAGGCCATCTTCATGGGAAAAATGCCATCAAGCATCCTAAAATTCAATACAGTGGCTCTCCGTTAAAATTTTCCTTATCTGAGGCCAATCAAGAAAAAGGCGTCTTTATTGTGGATACTACAGCAAACAAACGACATTTTTTACCCTTAGTGCCTGAGCATGAGGTACGAGTGTTAAAGGCTTCTTATGAGGAATTGCTTGATCCGGCTTTTTATCAAAATCAGCAACGAGAGGATTTTTTACAAATTCAATTAACGAATCGGGGAATCATTCCCAATTTAATGAATACTTTAAGAGAAATCTATCCCCGGGTTTTAGGCTTGGAACGCGTAGCAGGAATGAACAGACAACAAGTTGCCACAACCCTTCGTAAAACGCAATCACCGGAAGAATTAATGGGAACTTTTTTTGAAGAGATGACTGGTGAGAAATTAACCAAGAGACAAACAGAATGGCTTAATGAAAGTCTAAGTGCCCAAAATCAAGAATAGGAGGTAGGGTCTTGCAACCGCAAAAATTAACGATGAAAAATTTTGGCCCGTTTATCTATGAAACGGTAGACTTTAGCGCTTTTGACGGACAAGGTTTGTTCTTGATTAGTGGCAAAACCGGATCGGGTAAGACGACGATTTTTGATGCCATGACCTACGCCTTATTTGGGCAAACCTCAGGTAAGCTCCGACAACCTAAAGAAATGCGCTCAAGCTTTGCTTCTGTAAGCGAGGCAACAGAAGTGTCTTTTACCTTTGAACACGGTGGCTTTTCTTATGAAATCACCCGCCAACCGGAACAAGAACTTAGCCGTAAAAGAGGAGCCGGAACCACTCGTAAAAGTGCTAAGACTCGCTTGGTGATTTTTAATCAGGCCGGTCAAGAACAACAGGAGCTGACTAAAGGCGTAGACAAGTACATTCAAGAGTTGCTCCACTTAACAGCAGAGCAATTTTTTAAGATTATTATGTTACCTCAAGGGGAATTTCGTAACTTTTTGGTAGCTTCCAGCACGGATAAAGAACAAGTCCTGCGCCAACTTTTTGATACGCAACTGTATCAAGAAATCAATGAATGGTTGAAAACTAAAGCCAACAAAGGAGCGGCTACTCTTGCTACTTTAGAAGTGAAAATGGCGGCAGTGGCGGAACATTTCCAATGGCAAGAACCTAAGGAGTACCACTCTTTTACTGAATTGCCTGACTTATGGGCGGCAGATTTGGCTCAATTAAGTGAGGAAAAAGAAAGATTCGCACAAAAGGTTCTCACAGCCCAAATAGCAGAAAAAAAAGCGGAAGCCGCTTTTTACCAAGGACAAGAACTTCAAAACAGCTTTGATGAGCAAGCACAGTTGGCGGTGCAATTCCAAGCATTAACAGCTCAAGCTAGTGAGTTGGCAACTGTGGCTGATAAAATCAACAGGTTACATTGGGCCCAAGAGCACCAACATATCTTGACAGCTAAAATTCAGCGACAAACGGATTTTGAAGAGTGTCAAAAGCAGGTGGAAAAATCCACGGAGCAACTGGCTGTTTTAGAAGAACAAAGAATTTCTTGGGAGGCAAAAGCTGTTGAAATTGAGGAAGAGAAAGCGGCATTAAAGAACTTAAAAAGTCAGTTAAGCCAAAAAGAATTACTATTGCCCTTGGCAGCCCAACAAGAAGAATTGACTACTAATGCCAACAAGGTGGCCGCAAAGCTAGCAGAAATCAAGGCAGCACAAAACCAGTTGCAAAAGCAAATTACTGAATGGACGATTAAAAAGCAAAACTTGGAAAAACAGGTAGCTAAAGAGTCAGAATTACAAACTATCCAACTGCAATTGGCCCAGCTGACTATTCAAAAAGAGCGCTTAGTAGAATTAGCCACTGCAGCTAGCCACCATGAATTAGAACAAAAAAATGCCCAATCACAGCTGGACACTCACAGCTTAAAAGTGAATGATTTAAATGCTGAAGTAGCAAATATCAAAAAACAATTGGCGCAATTAAAAAGTCAACAAGCAGCTTTGATGATTGCCCGGCTGTCTTTGGATTTATTGCCAGGAGAACCTTGTCCAGTCTGCGGTTCCACAGAGCATCCGAAAAAAGCTAGCGATTTTTCGGAAAGTGATTTGGTTCAAACTGAAATCCAATTGCAAGAATTAGAGTCAGCAGGAAAAAAAGCAGAGCAAGAATTAACTAAAGCTCAGACTCAAGTGGAACAAGATGAAAAAATGCTCGTCCAATTAACAGCTAAAAATAAAGAATTACTTGCACAAAAAGAAGAGAGCTTGCAACAATTTCGTCAGGCATTAAGTAGCTTTGTAGAAGAAGTCCC
Organism: Enterococcus sp. 2201sp1_2201st1_C11_2201SCRN_220225; assembly: GCF_040925905.1. Classification (NCBI taxonomy): domain Bacteria; kingdom Bacillati; phylum Bacillota; class Bacilli; order Lactobacillales; family Enterococcaceae; genus Enterococcus; species Enterococcus sp. 2201sp1_2201st1_C11_2201SCRN_220225. The sequence goes on along the minus strand of NZ_JBCOJC010000058.1, from coordinate 3,976 downwards.
TTTAACTTTGGCGGAAAATGTGGACTTATTTTGTCATTTAGAAGCTCAAGTTATCAATGAGTTAGCTCAGTTGAAAATAAGCAAAGAAGAACTCGTTGTGATAACGAATGAAGAACAAGAACTCACGACAAAAGAACGGGATCTCGCTATAACAGAGCAACAAGAAGTAGCGAATGCCAGTCGCCTAGAAGGAGAGTTAGCCGGCTTAAAACGTCAATTAGGCACTGTCCAATTGGCAGAATTAACCACAGTGGTGACAGAATTACGAGAAGAAGTGGCAGAAAAAGAGACTAAAATCCAAGACTTTACTTTAGCAGGCCAAAACTTGCAACAAGAACTAGTGGCCTTAAAAGCTACCTTAAGTCAACAAGAGCAACAAGCATCCCAAGCGCTAATTCAAAAAAAACGTGGGGAAGAAAAACTCCAGCAGTTGTTTCTCACAAGTGAAGGGCCGAAAGATGAAGCGGCTTTTCAAGAATTGGTAGCAAACCTCAGCGCTTTACCTGAGTTACTCACCAAAAAAGATGACTATGATAAGCAACTGGATTATGTTAGTCGCAGTCAGGAAAAACTAGCCAAGTGCCTCACTAATGCCCAAGTGCCAGATATGGAAGCTTTGGAAGCAACACGGAAAGTAGCCCAAGAAAACACTAGTGCAGCACAAAAAAAATTGGCGACTTGTCTGGCTCAATTAGAAAATAATCAACAAGTACAAAAGCAACTCTTGCAGTTAATTGCTGAAAATGAAGCCCAAGTGGCCCAACAAAGTGAATTAGTCCAATTGGCTGATACCATGAATGGTAAAAATCGGTATAAGACCAGTCTGGAACGTTACCTCTTGCAAAATTATTTAGAAGAAGTGCTTCTTGTGGCCAATGAACGTTTATTACGGCTTACAAAAGGACGCTATCAATTCCAATTGGCAGATAAAGAGGCTGGCGGTCGAGGAGCTAAAGGATTAGATATGGATATCTATGATGATAATTCTGGGCAAACCCGGCGAGTGCAGACGTTATCAGGTGGCGAGAGTTTTATTGCCGCTCTGGCTTTGGCTTTATCACTGGCTGATGTGATTCAAAATCGAGCTGGGGGAATCGCCATTGAAGCTTTGTTTATTGATGAAGGCTTTGGCTCTTTAGATGAAGACTCTTTGGAAATGGCGTTAGAAGCTTTGAGTATGATTGAAACAGAAGGGCGCTTGATTGGGATTATCAGTCATGTGCAAGAATTAAAAGAACGGATTACCCGCAAGCTTTTGGTCAAAGCGCAAGGTAGCGGGCAAAGTGTCATCGAATTTGTGGAATAATGTGGCATAATAAAGAGAAGACTAAGACGGTCGTAGTGGATTTGTAAATCGGAGGAACGCAGAATGAAATGGAGTATTCCAGAAAAAGTCATTGAACGTGGGCGCCAGTATGTAAAAGAAGGGCGAGTATTGTCGGTGACCCCGGATGCGGTAAATAATGTTTGGCATGGGGAGGTTCTAGGTAGCGAGCTATACTTAGTGGACTTAGATGCCACGGCTAAGGAAGAAGATTACTGCCAGTGTATGTATTGGGAAGAACACCATTATTGCAAACATACAGTAGCAGTCGAACTCTATTTGCGCCAAAAAGGCAAAGGTCGTCGGATTAAAAGTGACGATTTGGTTAAAGCTGCGGATTTTTCACCTTCTGAAATGTTTTCCAGTGGCTTTGCCCACGTTCGGGTGAGTCAAGAAAAGAAATACGAGGCGCTTCAAGTCCAATTTCAAATTGATGCCATTGAAACCAATCCTTTTCATCCAGAACTGGCGGTTTTGGGCATTTCTTTAAAAGTCGGCTATCGAAATCAAAGTCGTAACTACGTGGTGAAAAATATTTACCGTTTCTTGCAAACTTATCAAGAAGAAAAGAAACTTTTGGTTAATAAACAATACCAGTTCCAATTAGGGGAACCAGCCTTTTCGGAAGGGGAAAATCAAGTCTTAAAAGAGTTGGCTGGTTTGGCTGCTACTCAAGAATTAGTCGGCCAATCGGGGATTTTAAACAAAGGTAAACTGGATAAAAAGTACTTGTTGTTACCAGTAGCGTTAGGACGTCATTTACTAGAAGAAATGGGTCAGTTATCTGGGTCAATTCAACTTGATGGGACAAAGATTGCTCCGATTACTTTTTACGAAGGGCGGCCGTTACATTTTTCCGTGAAAAAAGTGTCAGAAGGCTTTTTATTAACTTGTGACCAAGGTTTTGATGCTGTGTTCAGCCATTACAATTGGGGGGTAGTGAATCAGAAGCTCTATGCCCTAACCCAGCAACAATTGGACATTAACTTAGTCTTAGAACAGCTGTTAAAACGGCTGTCTGCTCCGGAAATTCTTTATCCCCAAAAAGAGCTATCCGTGCTCTTTATGCAAGTCTTACCTCTCTTACGTAAATTAGGAGAAGTAGCAGTGGAAGAAGCCGTTTATGAATACATCAGCGACCAGCCTTTGACCATTCAATTTATCTTGCGCAAAAAACAAGGAAAAATCCAAGTACAACTAGATTGCCATTATGGAGAGATCGTTTATTCCAGTGATCCTAAACATGAAAAATTGCCTGAAGCTGGTCAAGGGGAGGTCTTGCGGGACTATCAAAAAGAAGAACGCGCCCGTCATCTCTTACAACAACTAGGCTATCGGTCGAATGAACGGGGTTTTGAAAAAGAGTTGCCTACAGGGATTGGGATTTTTGATTTATTTACAAAAGAAGTTCCCGCTTTGCGTCAACTAGGAGAAGTCCTCATGGGCAAAAAATTGCGGGAATTGTACTTAGATGCTAAAAATCATCCTCCACAGCTAACCGTGGATCAAAGTGGTTCTTGGTTGGACATTCAATTTGACATTTCTGGCATTGACCAAAAGGAAATCGATGCCGTGTTAGCTAGTTTATTGGCCAACGAACGCTTTTATACGTTGGCAAATGGTCAGATTATCACCTTTGACTCTGAAGAATTCCAAGAAACCACTGCTGCCTTGCAGGCCATTCGTGATCAATTAACCACAAAAAATGGCAAAATACAGCTCCCACTATCCCAAAGTCTCACTTTAGAAGACCGTTTGGCAGGAGAACATGTGACGTTTTCTGAAGCCTTTCATGGCATGGTACAGGATTTATTACATCCAGAAGAGTTTCCAGCAAAATTACCTAATCACCTCAATGCCGACTTAAGGAGCTACCAAGTGACAGGCTTTCGTTGGTTGAAAATGTTAAGCCATTATCATTTTGGGGGAATCTTGGCCGATGAAATGGGGCTAGGGAAAACCTTACAGGCGATTACTTATCTCTTATCGGAAAAACAAGAAGGACAGCTCCAAGGCCTGATTATTTCGCCAGCTTCACTGACCTATAACTGGCAACAGGAATTTCGACGTTTTGCCCCAGAATTAAAGACTCAGGTGGTTTCTGGAAATCAAACAGAGCGTAGCCGTCTACTAGCAGAAAAAGCAGATGTGTATATCACCTCCTATGCTAGTCTGCGCCAAGATATTGAAGTTTATCGAGAACGCTTGATCACTCATTTAATTTTAGATGAAGCCCAGATGGTCAAAAATAGCACTACTAAAACGGCTCATGCCCTGCGTTCTTTGACGATTGACAAGCGCTTTGCCTTGAGTGGTACGCCGATTGAAAATAATTTAGAAGAACTCTGGTCGCTTTTTCAAATGATCATGCCGGGCTTCTTTCCAACGCGACAAAAATTCCGGGAATTAAGTCCTGAAGAAGTGGCGAAGATGATCAAGCCCTTTGTCCTACGGCGAGACAAAAAGACAGTTCTCCATGATCTACAAGATAAACGGGAGCGAAATTACTACAGTGGCCTAACTCCAGAGCAGAAAACCGTCTATCTGGCGTATTTGCACCAAATGCAAGAGCAGATCAATGGGATGGATTCACAAGCCTTTCGCAAAAATCGCATTGGTATTTTAGCTGGTTTGACCCGCTTGCGACAAATC
>NZ_JBCOJC010000057.1:0-13475 GCF_040925905.1 Enterococcus sp. 2201sp1_2201st1_C11_2201SCRN_220225 | reverse complement strand
GAGCAGAACAGTTGGCACAGGTCATGCCGGTAATGACAAAACTTTGAGTTTGGGAATTGGTCATCTCACTCATTTAGCTCACCTTTGTTGGATAGCCTGCTGTTGTCACAGTTTCCGCAATTTTATCCGCTGTCACTTGGGCTTCGTCATATTTCACTACCCCATTATTTTTCTTTAGATTAATTTTGACTTTTTGAATACCAGGTAATTCCTTAATACTTGCTTCTACCTTGGCAACGCAGTGGTTGCAGCTCATACCTTCGATTGCAAAAGTTTGTTTCATGATTCATTCCTCCATTAAATAAATTTTAGTTTTGATGTTCTTTGCACTCACACTGACCGGGAATACAGTTGCAAGCAATGTGAGGGGTCGCCACTTTATCCATGAGTGTCTGTTGAATCAAAGCAATATCTGTTGCTGTTAATTCAGCATCTTGAATTAAATCTGCAATGGTTGCCCCCATTTTTTTAGCACAAACATGGGAAAAGAGATTTTCCGTAGCACTTTGAATGGTCTCTTCTTCACTGACTGCCGGAAAATAACGAAATTTCTTTCCCACCGTTTCTGTAGTGATTGCATTTTTTTTCACTAAGCGACCGAGGAGCGTCTTCACCGTGGCTAATTTCCAATTCATGCTAGCACCTAAAATACCAGTGATTTCCTGAGCATCGGCATAACCTAATGTCCATAAAACGCGCATCACTTCCCACTCAGAATCACTGATTTTCATTTGTGTCTCAGCGCTGGTTGCTTCCATATCCTTTCCTCCTTTGTTTACACATGTAATCATCGCTACATTTAAAGTTTACATTTGTAATCAATGACTGTCAAGAAAAAAGACAGAACTTCTCAAAAAAGTTCTGTCTCAAGACTTAAATTTTATTAATAGGACAGTTTAAAACTACTTTCTGCAAAATAAGGCTTTTCTGGAGTCAATGTAATGGAACCAAATTCAGGGTAGCTTTCCGTTCCAGGAATTTTTTGTGGTTCAATGGCCACTGCACCATGAAAGGCCATCTTACCACCATTCATGACATCGCCAACTTCTGCTTTTCCGGTAGTATAAATCACAATAGCAGGTTCAGTTGTAGTTAACGCGAGGCTAACTTTTTTATCTGGTGACGTTAATACCAAAGCGCAATCCTGATCTTTATCCAAGACAAAAGGATCATCGAGCATGGTGTCACCAATTGCTTTAGGGCTAAAGAAATCAAATTTTGTTCCAGCAACAGGTAAAATCTGTCCAGTGGTAGTTACGTCATCTTGCGTTTCTGCTACCTGACTGGCATGAACTTCTAAAATATGTTCATCAATCGAATTTTCTGGGCTACCGGTTAAGTTGTAATAGCCATGATTGGTAGGGTTGAATAACGTAGCTTGGTCGGTAGTTGCTTTAAAGCCAAATTTGTATTCATCATTATCCGTTAACGTATAAATTGCTTCAACTTTCAAATTTCCCGGAAAACCAGCATCGCCATCTTTACTTTCTAGAGTAAAGATTACTCCTGCTTTCTCTCCTTCTTCAAATGTCTCAGCACTCCAGTTTCTTTTATCAAAGCCAAGAAAGCCACCATGCAGTGTGTTGCCTTTTTGATTGGCCTCTGTTTGATACGTTTTGCCATTCAGCTCAAAAACTGCCTTAGCAATCCGTCCGGCTACTGGTCCAATACTGGCGTTGTAATAAGCATTTTTATGGGCTTCAATTGTATCAAAGCCGACTAAAACATTTCTACTCCCTTCTGCTAGGGGCAAATTCAATTCCAATCCCCTTGCTCCAAAGGGTGACAGTAAAAGCGTGACGCCCTTTTTATTTTTAACTTCAAAAAAATCACCATATTGCTCGTTATGCATTTGTTTAACAGTTGCCATGGTTACCATCCTTTATCATTTTGTATGTGTTTTCATTCAAGAATAGTATACGTTTTGTTACAGGCCACGTCAAAGTATTTTAGACGACAAAAAAACGAGAGCAGATTTGCTCTCGTTAGAACTGGGGTAGCTGGATTCGAACCAACGCATGAGGGAGTCAAAGTCCCTTGCCTTACCGCTTGGCTATACCCCAATGAAATGGTGGAGGAGAGTGGATTCGAACCACTGAACCCGAAGGAACGGATTTACAGTCCGTCGCGTTTAGCCTCTTCGCTACTCCTCCAACTTAGTCGAAGCTCTCTCGACCCGACTTCATTATCATACAAAAAATCGTTTTTGATTGCAAGTGGAAATTTCAATTTTTTTACAAAAAAAGTATTTTTTCTTAATCATGTAAATTATGTTGCAATAAAATCGCTTCAATCGCTAAAGCCACTGACTTATAAGAACCTAAATCTTCTTCTCCTAAAAAAGCTTCGTGTTCCTTTGCTCCTAAGGTCATAACTTCACCCACTATTTTTTTGCCAATGAACAACTGGTTAATAACATAGTCGGTACCTTTAATCTTGCGTGTCGTTTCTTCTATCCGCACTTCAATGTCTTTATTTTTTTTGGACACAGTATTACCTCCTGCTAAATTCATTCAACCAGGCAAGATTTGCCCCTTTGATTTCGCTAACTAGCTTACCACAGCCTAGCTAAAAAAGCACGAGGAACTCTTTTATTGAAGGAAAAATTCTTGTGTTCTTTTGCCATACCCCGAAATTTTTTAGGCAAAAAAAAGAGGGCCTTCCCTCTTTTTCTTACCGATTAGGATTGGTTAAAGCAACGGATATAACCAAATAACCAGCATCACTTAATACTTTTTGAATTTTTTCCGTATTGCGAGACTCCAATTGCAATTCCACATTGGTCACCAGTTCCATACGGTTAACCACTACCGTAGCGATGCTCAAATCATTATCCGCCAACACTCGTCCAATTTCTGCTAAGATGCCTTGATGATCATTGGTGATCTGCAAAGCCACTCGCGTTCCCCCGTTATTGTACCCAGTAATCTTCAAAAAGGAGTCGAAAATATCATTATTGGTAATAATTCCCACTAACCGCTCCTCTTCCATTACCGGCAAAACAGCTATGTTGTTTTGACGCATCTTATAAATCGCATCTTCTAACAGTGCGTCTGCATCAATAGTTAGCACATTTTTTTCCATCACGTCTGCCACAGTGGTCTTGTTTAGCAAATAATTCATTTCATAAACACTAAGGCTGGTAGCTTTCGAAGGCATTGCTGCGCCGATAATGCCTTCTGTAATCAAGCCTACTAGCTTTTCATGGTGAAGTACTGGCAAGCGGTGAATATCATTTTGTTTCATTAGATCAATGGCATCAAAAATCGGGGTCTCCGGTTTGACCACAATTAAATTTTTCCTCATAAAATCCCGTACACTCATGATTCATCCTCCTAAGTAGGCTTTTTTGACTTCTTCGGAATCCAACAGCTCAGCTCCAGTTCCAGACAAGACGATTTTTCCCGTTTCCAAAACATATCCTCTGTGGGCCACGGATAAAGCCATTTTGGCATTTTGTTCAATCAATAACACCGTAGTTCCTTGGGCGTTGATTTCTTGAATAATTGAAAAAATTTCCTTAATAAAAATCGGAGCCAAGCCCATGGACGGCTCGTCTAACAATAAAAGTTTTGGCTTAGACATCAACGCCCGCCCCATAGCCAACATTTGCTGTTCTCCACCGGAAAGCGTGGCAGCATCTTGATTTTTTCGCTCTTTTAAAACCGGAAATTTCTTAAAGACCTGCTCATAATCGGCTTTGAATTCTCCTTTGCGCAAGTAAGCCCCCATCTCCAAATTTTCCATAACAGACAGGCCGGGAAATACATGACGTCCTTCTGGAACTTGTGATAGGCCACTGGCTACAATTTTTTGGGGTGCTGTCTTAGTGATATCCTGATCTTCAAAGAGAATTTGTCCTTGCTTTGGTCGAATTAACCCGGAAATCGTCCGTAAAATAGTAGTCTTCCCGGCACCGTTCGCACCGATTAAAGAAACAATTTCTCCAGGTTTCACAGCAAAACTCACGCCATGGACGGCTTGAATCATGCCATAGGAGACGGCTAAGTTGTCAATTTTTAACATTACATATCCCCTCCTAAATAAGCTTCGATTACCCGGGGATTATTTTTGATTTCTTCCGGGGTTCCTTGGGCAATCAATTGGCCATATTCCAGAACATAGATACGCTGACAAACATCCATCACCAAACTCATATCGTGTTCAATCAATAGAATTGTCAGCTGAAAATCTTTTTGAACTTTACGAATCAAGGCGGTTAATTCCGCAGTTTCCTGGGGATTCATCCCCGCAGCCGGCTCATCTAAAAACAGCAGTTGGGGTTCTGTAGCCAAAGCTCGTACGATTTCCAGACGGCGTTGTTCTCCGTAAGGTAAGTTTTTAGCTAAAGTAGTTTCTTTTTCACTTAGTCCGAAAATCTGTAAGAGTTCTCTGGCTTTTTGCGCTAACTCTGCTTCGGCTTGATAAAACTTTGGCAAGCGAAACACGCTGGTAAAAAAGCCTTCTTTATGTTTTCCGTTCATCGCAATTAGGACATTCTCCATCACTGTAAGATCTTTAAAGAGACGAATGTTTTGAAAGGTTCGGCTAAGACCAACCTTCGCTACTTTATAAGGCTTCATGCCATTTAAACTCACCGGCTCACCTTGCTTATAAAAAGTTACTTCTCCTTGGGTAGGTTCGTAAACGCCTGTCAACAAGTTAAACAATGTCGTTTTCCCCGCACCATTGGGGCCGATTAAACCCACCAATTCATTGGTATCTAACTCCAAACTCACATGGGAAACGGCTGCCAGTCCGCCAAAATTCTTTGTAAGTTGATTAACGGTCAATAGTGGCATCTGAACCCGCTCCTTTCTTAGTGAATTTGTTCAAAAGATTCTTTACGGAAAATTCCCAAGTCCCTAACAAGCCGCTTGGTTTAAATATCATAATAATAATCAACGCTAAAGCGTAAATAATCATCCGCAAACTACCAGTATCTTGCAAGAAAGTATTCATCACCCCTAAGACGATGGCGGAAATTACCGCGCCTGTGGTAGAACCCATTCCCCCAAAGACCACGATGATTAAAATATCTACGGATTTCATAAAGCCGTAATCTCCTGGAAAGACAGATTGCTTATAGCCGGCAAATAAAGTCCCTGCCACACTTGCGGTCATTGCACCTACCACAAAGGCCATGACCTTGTATTTCGTCGTATTGACCCCCATGGATTCTGCGGCAATCTCATCTTCACGAACCGATAAAACCGCCCGCCCGGGACCACTGTGGATAAAATTCACCACAATCAATACGGTTAACACCGCAAAGGCAAAAACCATTTCCCAAGTGGTAAACTGAGGAATTCCAAAAATCCCCGCCGGACCATTGGTAATACCGTCTAAATTGACGATTAAAATACGGATAATTTCCGCCACTCCCAATGTGGCAATGGCTAAATAATCTCCTTTAAGGCGCAATGTAGGAATTCCCACCGCTAAAGCTAAAACACCTGAAACGATTGCTCCTACTACCATGCCTAGAAAAAAGCCACCGTACGTAGGATTGTTCATGGCAAAAATGGCACCTGCATAAGCACCAATGGCCATAAAACCAGCATGGCCTAAAGAAAACTGCCCAGAATAGCCGATAATCAAGTTTAAACCCACTGCAAGAATGATATTAATTCCAATATTGACTAATGCATTGTCAATAAACAAGTCAATCACACCTACATTGTAAAGGACTAAAATGGCACCATAGCTCACTAGGATTAAGGCTAGCCAGATGAGATTGTATTTTAAAACTTTTTTCATAAGGTTCACCTACACTTTCTCTTTGACATTTTTGCCAAGAATCCCCGACGGACGCACCAGCAAGATAATAATCAACACTAAATAGACGAGAGCGTCTTTAAAGTCTGAATAGCCTAAAGCCGTGGCAATGGTTTCAATTAACCCTATCACAAAGCCTCCCAAGGCAGCTCCCGGAATAATCCCAATACCACCTAAAACGGCAGCTACAAAGGATTTTAGCCCAGGGGCAACTCCCATCATTGGATCAATGGAATTGTAGTACAAACCGATTAGCATTCCCCCTGCAGCAGCTAACGCCGAACCTAATGCAAAAGTAAACGAAATCGTGCGGTTCACATTAATTCCCATTAACTGAGCTGCATCACTGTCCACGGAAACAGCTCGCATTGCTTTCCCCATTTTAGTTTTTTGTACCACTAACTGTAACAAGACCATGAGCGCCAATGAAACAAACAGAATGATCAATTGAATATTGCTCACTTGGATAATTCCAAGGTCAATCGTTTTTCGGGTAATTACTTGAGGAAAAGGCCGAGCATCCGATTTGAAGAAATAAGTCATCACATTTTGCAACAAATAACTAACCCCAATGGCCGTAATTAAAGCCGAAATTCGCGTAGCTTTTCGCAAAGGACGATAGGCTAAAAATTCAATTAACACGCCTAAGCCCGCACAGACTACCATGGCGATAATCATCGCTGGGAAAAAACCTACTTTCGGATAATTATTTAAAATAAAATAGCCAATAAAACTAGCAATCATGTAGACTTCGCCATGGGCAAAATTAATCAATTTGATAATGCCGTAAACCATAGTGTAACCCAACGCTAAAAGCGCGTAGATTGAGCCTAAGAACAAACCATTCACTAGCTGTTGAATAATCATTTCCATCTTGTCACTTCCATTCCTCCATACGTCTTTGGTAAACCTTTATAGTCCTAAGGCAGAAAGGAGGACCGCCACCAGGACGCTCCACCTTTGCCAACTTATTTTAAGGATTTACAACTTCAGCTGTTGTTTCCACACCTTCTTGCAATCCCAAGACCACGGCTGATTTTTCTGGGTTATGGTCTTTATCAATGGTCATTGTCCCGGTTACCCCTTCAAAATCCTTCAATTCCGATAAGCCCTTAGTAATCGCCTCAGAATCCGCAGAGCCTTGGTCTTCAATGGCTTGTTTAATCATATAAACTGCATCATAGGCCAAAGCGTTAAATGAAGATGGCTCTTTGTCATATTGTTCTTTGAAAGACTCGACAAAGGCAGTCACTTTTTCATTTGCATCTGTCTTCGTGGAGAAGTGAGAAGCATAGTAAATGTTATCCACATTTTCCTTACCGGCAATTTCTACATATTTAGGATCAGAGAAACCATCCGGGCCTAAAATTGGTACCTCAATGCCCATTTCCCGTGCTTGTTTGGTGATTAAGCCAGTTTCTTCATAATATCCAGGAAGATACAATACATCGAATTCCTTATCTTTAATTTTCGTCAAGACCGCTTGGAAATCTTTGTCTCCTTTCGTAAAGTTCTCTTCTGCTGTAATTTCCCCTTCATAGGCATCTTTAAAGGCAGTGGTCAATCCTTTAGCGTAGTCACTGGAATTATCCCCAAGAATCGCTGCCTTTTTAGCTTTTAAAGTATCCGTAGCGTAAACGGCTAACACTTTGCCTTGGAAACTATCTTGGAAACAAGTTCGAAAAGCATAGGGCTGAACATTATCGTTTTGGATTGTAATTGAATCATCCGTACCAGAAGGTGTTACTAAGGGTACTTTGAGTTTCGTCGCATTTGGTAGAGAGGATTTCACCGCCGCTGAAGTCGCAGGTCCAATCAAGGCCACCACTTTATCTTTTGTCGTTAAACTCGTGGTGACAGAAACAGCTTCTGTACTATCGGATTTATTGTCTTTCATAACGATTTCAATTTCTTTCCCATCGATTCCACCGGCTTCATTAATTTCCGCCACAGCCATTTCAATACCATCTTTTTCTTGATTACCATAGGCTGCTACAGCACCAGAGAGTTCCATATTGACCCCGATTTTGATGGTGTCTCCTGATTGTTGGTTGCCTCCAGCGGTATCTTCTGTGCTGGATCCTTTTGGTGCAGAACTACAAGCCGACAACAACAACAAGCCTGTAAACAATAGTGCCATTTTCTTCATAAAAACTCCCCCTTATTTCCCTCTGTTCTATCACTTAATAATTAGTAAAAAGCAATTCATTAATATATGGTTTTTAATATACTGAAACTTTCATGTTAAGTCAACTAAATATTCTGAAAATTTTATTTATTCAGAAGAAAATATTTCTACTAATCATCAACTCACTATTCTTTAAATATTTTATCATAATAAAACCAGATTAGGGAAATATTGCTACTTTTGAAGCAAAAAAAGACCAGGCCTATTATTAGACCTGACCCCTTCTTGTAGCGTTTAATTCATCTTGGGCTGATAAGCTAAAATCACTTGGTTTCGCAACTGTTTATCTCCTTCAAAAATCGGTTCTGGATAGTTTTTCACAAAATAGTCTTTCACAAAGTCAATTTGCCGAAAGCCCATCTTTTGATACAAAGACAAGGCAGGACTGGTTAAATCCCCCGTTTTGATCAAAATTTGTTTGTCCTCTTCTTGGTTCATAATTTCTTGCAAACAGCGTTGCAAGAGCACACGTCCAATCCCCTGATTTTGAAGCGCCGGTGTTACTGCTACATTTAAAATTTCCCACTCTGCTACCCGCTCTTCATAGACTAAAATCCCGACTATCCTTTCTGGAGCTTGCTTTTCATAAGCAATCAATACTCGGCTTTTTTCTAAATAGTCTTTGACCAATTCTTGATTAGGATCGGCATCTAAAAGTAAGGACCAGGGCAATCGTTCAGCTTCTTTTTGTGGATCGAGAAAAGCTGTCAGCCACTTCATGAATGCCCCTCCTTTTTAAACTGATAGTTAGGACGTTCTTTGTCTTGCGTATTGCGCTTTAAAGAAAACTGGCGCGGCACGTAATCAATGCCCCCTTTAACAAAGGGATGACAACGCAAAATACGAGCTGTCCCCATCATCGTACCCTTAAGCGCACCGTGGACTTCTATGGCTTGAACCATATAGTTAGAACAAGTTGGGTAATAACGACAACTTGGAGGAAATAAAGGGGAAATAAAGCGTTGATACCCGCGAACTAGCCCCAGTAAAATACCTTTCATAATTAAAAGCCTACCTTTTTTTATTCTGGACTTATCATAGCTTCTTTACTATATTCTGACAAGCCTGCTTATTTTGTTACAAAAAAACCGCTGACAAGGTTCATCAGCGGATCGTTTTATTTCATAAATTCCAAAATATGGGTCCATAAACCAGGATAGAAGACTTTTAGCGGCATACCGCCACCAATTCCACCGTAGCCAATCATGGTACCAAGAATAAACAATACCAATGCTAACAAAATCACCAGTAGGATTTTGACCAGCGTCGTTAAGATATAACGATTTAAACGCATAGCAAAACTTCCTTTCTTGCAAGACCTATGTAAAGAAGGTAGCTATTACACTACCTCCTGTCATTGAAATTAAGCAAAGGTTGCTTCTTTTTCTGGAGCAGTAACTGTATCAACTCGTTCTACTTTAGCACCTAAGGCTTGTAGTTTTTTATGGAATTGGTAATAACCGCGATCCAAATATTTCAAATTACGCACCCGGGTGATGCCTTCTGCCGTCAATCCTTCTAAGATTAAAGCCGCAGCTGCCCGCAAGTCAGTAGCGTATACTAAGGCACCTTGTAATGAATGGCCCCCTTCGATAATGGCAACATTGCCATCGATTTTCACATGGGCGTTCATCCGGCGCATTTCTTCTAAATGTTGGAAACGATTTTCAAAGACCGTTTCAGTAACTACGCTTGTTCCTTTGGCCAACATTTGAATAGCTGTCATTTGCGCTTGCATATCAGTAGGGAAACCTGGATGAGGCATCGTTTTCACATCGGTTGGTTTCAATGTTTTGGGACCAATTACCCGAAGACCCTTTTCTTCATTAGTAATAGTAGCACCCATTTCTGTTAATTTAGAAATCAAAGGACGATTGTGTTCACTAATGGCATCAAGAATCAAAACATCTCCTTGGGTCATCGCCGCAGCCACCATAAAAGTACCTGCTTCAATCCGGTCTTGGACAATGGAGTGTTGTACAGAATGAAGGTGTTCGACTCCTTCAATTCGCATCGTTTCAGTCCCAGCACCGTAAACTTTAGCTCCCATCTTGTTCAAGATATTAGCTAAGTCAACAATTTCCGGTTCCCGAGCGACGTTTTCAATAATGGTAGTCCCTGTCGCTTTCACAGCTGCCATCATAATGTTTTGCGTTGCACCCACACTTGGGAAGTCCAAATAAATCGTGGACCCTTTTAGTTCATCGGCAATCGCTTCAATATAACCGTCTTTTTGATTAATAGTAGCGCCAAGTGCCGCAAAACCTTTCAAGTGCAAGTCAATTGGTCGTTTGCCAATGGCACAGCCTCCTGGCATCGCCACTTTTGCATGACCATTTCTCGCCAATAATGGCCCCATTACCACGATGGAAGCCCGCATTTGACTAACCAATTCATAAGGTGCTTCTACTTTTAAATCCCGAGAAGCATCGATAACTACTTCATTTTTTTCTTGATCAAAGTCAACGTCAACATTTAATTGACGGATTACTTCATTCATCGTCAGCACGTCAGACAAAATTGGCACATTGCTTAATTTTGTAACGCCTTCTTCAGCCAGTAGTGTAGCAGCTAAGATCGGTAGGACGGCATTTTTTGCCCCTTCAATCTTGACTTCTCCTTTTAATTGATTCCCACCGTGAACGATGATCTCTTCCATAAAATTCCCTCCAGAAATATGTTGAACCTAGGTCCAAGCTTGCATCAATCTCATACTTTTTACTATCATTAATAACTAATTGCAGTAATTTTGCCTGTTTGTTTATTGAAATGAATAAAACAGATTCCGACACAACGCGATGACTTCCAGAAAGAATGAGCTTGTCTGATAGCCTAAAACAATTGCCAAAAACATCATCACTAAACGAACCTGTGTGTTGTTCAACGAGCGAAAAAGAGTGTCCAAACGCACTGAGCGCAAGCCCCAAAAAGCCAAATAAATAAATGCTAAATGACTAATGATTCTAACCAGTGCATCGATGCCATAAAATTGCATAACAACCCTTCTTTCAAAAAACTCGACGGGTCAATAATACCACAAATAAAGAGGAAAGAAAAATTACTTTTCTCCCAAGACTTTCTAAAGTTTTTTTAAAGTCATTGCCCACATTGTACCTTATTTCGTCCCTTTTTTAAAATAATTATGCTTATTTATTGAAATTTTTTGCTTCTTATTTATTCAGTAAAACTTCCACTAATGCCTTTCTTATCAAGATGTATTGGCTTTCAAAAAACAAGCAAATTTATCCTTTTCTTTAGCATCTTCTGTTGAAAGTTTCTCTTTGTTTCCTTTTTCTTAACAATTCTCCAAATAAAACCGGCGTTTCCTAAAATAAAATACCTGCCTTTTCTCGTATTCTTCGTGAAAATCTCCTTATTTTTATCGACAGCAAGAAAAACCCGTGTTATATTCGTTAAAAACATTGATAAACACGAATAAAGGAGTGCTACAATGAAAACATTGTACGATGGTAAGACAAAAACAGTCTTAAAAGAGGTGGAAAATGATCAAGTTTGGCTGCTTTTCAAAGACAGTGCCACAGGCGAAGCAGGCGTCTTTGATCCTGGTTCCAACACTGTGGGCGGTAGCGTTTTAGGGAAAGGTAAAAAAGGTTTGCAAGTCTCTCAATACTATTTTGAATTAATGCAAGCAAACGGTGTTCCTACCCACTATCTCAGTGCAGACTTAGAAAAAGGACTGATGCAAGTTCGCCAGTTAACTGTACCGCCATTGGAATTTGTGTTACGTTATGAAACTGCCGGCAGTATGTGCCGTCGTTTTGATTTACCGGAGCAAATTCCCTTTGAGCCAGTCTATACTGAAGTGACTTTAAAATCTGATGAACAAGGAGATCCTTTAATCACTGACCGTCTTTGCCAAATGAAAGGACTCTTAAAACCTGGACAATATGACAAAGCCCTCGATATTTTAGAAAAAGTCGGTGCCGTTTTAAAGGCAGATCTAGCTAAAATGAACTTGAATTTAATTGACCTCAAAATCGAAATCGGCATTGATGAAGCAGGTAATATGTATGTAGTAGATGAAATCACCCCAGACATTTGGCGCGTACGGTCTACCGATGGCAACATTCCAAACCAAATTGATTGTACAGAGTTGATTTTAGATAAACTTACGAAAGCTTCCTAGAACAGCTACTATTCTGGCAAATTTTGCTAGATGCTAAAGGTAGTCAGTCCACATTAAAATAAGCCTCCGAAATCCCAAAAGGTTTCGGAGGCTTGTTTGTTTAACCATGTTTTGAAACGTTGATTCGGTTGATGGCCCGATGCAAAGCAACCGTTGCCCGACGCAATTGATCCACGTCTTCTTTTTCTTGAGCTGCTTCGATCATCTTTTCCGCCCGAATCTTGGCCCGTTCTGCACGACTTACGTCAATATCCCGTTCTCGTTCAGCACTATCGGCGATGATGGAAACCACGTCATCTCTGACTTCCATGATGCCTCCGTTAACTGCAATCCAGTCCACGTGAGTATCAGAGTCTAGTCGTTTCACCCGGACTTCATCAATCACCAAGGGCGCAATGATTGGTGCGTGGCGGGACATGATCCCAATTTCCCCGCTTGTTGTTTTCGCCACAACAATACGAGCATGGTGGTCATAAATTAAGCCATCAGGCGTCACCACGTTTACCGTTAAAACTCTCTCTTCCATGGGACACCTCTTTCTAGTATCCTAATTTTTTAGCCTTTTCCACAACGTCTTCGATTCGGCCAACACTTCGGAAAGCTTCTTCTGGCAGATCATCGTATTTCCCTGCTAGAATTTCAGCAAAACCTTTGACTGTTTCTTCTACTGGTACATAAGAACCAGGAAGGCCAGTAAATTGTTCCGCTACGTTGAAGTTTTGAGATAGGAAGAATTGAATCCGACGAGCGCGAGCCACAAGGACTTTTTCATCATCAGAAAGTTCATCCATCCCTAAGATGGCGATAATATCTTGCAATTCACGGTAGCGTTGTAAGGCATGTTGGACTTCAGTCGCTACCCGGTAGTGCTCTTCTCCCACGATTTCTGGTGCCAAGGCACTAGAAGAAGAAGCCAATGGATCCACCGCAGGATAAATCCCTTGTTCCGTTAATTTCCGTTCCAAGTTGGTAGTGGAGTCCAAATGGGCAAAAGCAGTTGCCGGCGCCGGGTCAGTATAGTCATCGGCTGGTACATAAATCGCTTGAATGGAAGTAATGGAACCCTTCTTAGTAGAAGTGATCCGTTCTTGCAATTGACCCATTTCTGTTGCCAAGGTTGGTTGGTAACCCACGGCGGATGGCATCCGACCTAAAAGGGCCGATACTTCAGAACCAGCTTGGGTAAAGCGGAAGATGTTATCAATAAACAAGAGCACATCTTGACCGGCTTCATCCCGGAAGTATTCTGCAAGGGTTAAACCAGTCAAGGCAACCCGCATCCGGGCACCTGGTGGCTCGTTCATTTGCCCAAAGACCATGGCAGTTTTTTCGATAACCCCTGATTCTTTCATTTCATAATAC
>NZ_JBCOJC010000056.1:0-13730 GCF_040925905.1 Enterococcus sp. 2201sp1_2201st1_C11_2201SCRN_220225 | reverse complement strand
ATACTAGCCTTACCAGATCTAGTTGCTCGCAATTTAGGGGATCATTTACAAGCCAGTCTTTGGCGCATTGGGGTTGGCATGGTTTTGTCGATTTTATTAGGCTTTGTTTTAGGATTATTGATTGCTAGCCTACCAAAATGGAAAAATTTTTTTGATCCTATTGTTTATTTGACTTATCCCATCCCTAAAATGGCTCTCTTGCCTATTGTGATGCTTTTAGGCGGGCTGGGGGATGGATCGAAAATCTTGATGATTATTTTAATTGTCACTCCTCAAGTTTTAGTGGCAGTACGGGATGCCATTGAAGAGATTCCTAAGCATTACTACGATGTTTACCGCATAATTGGGGCTAGTGCCAGTCTGCGTTTTACTAAGATTACATTGCCGGCTTGTTTACCAGCCATTTTTAGTACTTCCCGGGTCTCTCTTGGTACCGCCATTTCCATTTTATTTTTTACAGAAAATTATGGTACTGAGTTTGGCATGGGGTACTTTATTATGGATGCATGGTTGCGTATGGATTACCCGGCAATGTATGGAGGAATCTTAATCTTAAGCTTACTAGGGCTGATCCTTTTTGTAGCTTTGGATCTTTTGGCAACGAAAATTATGCCATGGCGTCAAACAGACTAAATTAAGAAATAAAAAGAAAATCGGTGGCCTGCTGATTTTCTTTTTATTTTAGTTGACATATGAATGGATACTCATGTATCATACAAATGAAGAGTAATTCATGTATTCAGTTTCAAAGGAGGGACAATCATGGAAAAAAATTATTATTTAAAAGGACTAGATTGTGCTAACTGTGCAGCCAAGATTGAAAGAGGCGTCAGAAAACTTAAAGGCGTAGAAGCGGCCAATGTTGATTTTATGAATCAAAAACTATCTGTTACTTGTAAAGAGGAAAATATCAATCAAGTGGAACAAGCCACCATTGCTAAAGTTGTTCAGCTGGAACCAGATGTAGAGGTTTTGCCGTTTGCGGCTGTCAAAACTCATGGTCATGAAAAACACGAGGGGTGCCAGGATTGCCATAACCACGAATCACAAAATGCAGAGTCACAAAAGAAACCCCAACCTTTGTCATTTGTAAAAGACAATTGGAACTTATTGCGGATTTTACTAACTGCACTAGCGCTGATTGCTTTATTAATCTGGCGACCTACAGGTGTTACTGCTGCCATCTGCTATATTATGGTCTATCTGGTAATCGGTGGGGATATTGTCAAACAAGCACTGGCTAATTTATTTCAAGGAGAACTTTTTGACGAGAATTTTTTGATGATGGTAGCTACAGTAGGAGCCCTTGCAATCGGAGAGTATCCAGAAGCCGTAGCGGTGATGTTCTTGTATCAAATTGGGGAATTTCTTCAAGATTACGCAGTGGATCGTTCCCGGAAAAACATTAAAGAACTGATGGATGTACGGCCGGACAGTGCTCGGATTTTAATTGCAGGAAAAGAAGAAATTGTCGCGCCAGAACAAGTGGCGGTAGGAAGTACTTTACTAGTCAATCCTGGAGAAAAAATACCTTTAGATGGGATTTTAAAAGACGGTCATAGCAGCTTGGATACTTCAGCTTTAACCGGCGAGTCTTTGCCAAAAGAAGTCACTGTGGGAGATGAAGTCTTAAGCGGTACCATTAACCAAGAGGGACGCTTGGTAATCGAAACAATACGAAACTATGGAGAATCCACTGTCTCTAAAATTTTAGAATTGGTGGAAAATGCCAGCAGTCAAAAAGCTCCTGCAGAAAAATTTATTACGAAGTTTGCTCGCTATTACACACCGGTTGTGGTGCTTTTAGCGGTGCTACTCGTGGCGATTCCTACGCTGTTTTTCGGTGACAATTTTCAAGAATGGCTCTACCGCGGGCTAACTTTCTTAGTGATTTCTTGTCCTTGTGCACTGGTGATTTCGGTACCCTTGAGCTTTTTTGCTGGTATCGGCGGGGCTAGTAAAGCAGGGATCTTGATTAAAGGCTCGAACCATTTGGAAACACTGGCCAAAGTGGACACAGTGGTCTTTGATAAAACCGGTACATTAACAGAAGGGAAGTTTGGCGTAGATGAAGTTTCTGGACCTTTAGGCAAAGAAAAAATTCTTGCTATTAGCGCTGCCTTAGAACAATATTCTAGCCATCCCATTGCGCAATCGGTATTAAACGCCTATGGAGAGAAGCCACTAGCTGTGGTGACAGAGGTCAAGGAAGTGGCTGGCCACGGCATTACTGGTGTGATTGGAGGTCAAAAAGCGGCGATTGGCAATCAAAAACTACTGCAGTCTTTGAACATTGCACTCCCTGAAACAAAAGCTGTGGGAACGGTCTTGTATTTGGCTGTGGCAGGAGAATATGCCGGACAATTAGTGATTAATGATCAAATCAAAGCAGATGCCAAAGAAACCATTCGCAAACTGGGGCAAAATGGAGTGAAGACCACCGTTATGTTGACCGGGGACAATGCTACGGTGGCTCAAGCAGTTGCCCAAAAACTAGGCCTAAGCCGTTTCTTTGCGGGATTACTGCCAGAAGACAAGGTATTTCATGTGGAAGAATTAACCAAAGAAGCCAAGGGAAAAGTAGCTTTTGTCGGGGATGGAATCAATGATGCGCCGGTACTAGTAACTGCTGATGTGGGGGTAGCCATGGGGGGCTTAGGCAGTGATGCCGCCATTGAAGCTGCTGATGTGGTAATTATGAATGACCAGCCTGTAAAACTAGTTCAAGCTATGAAAATTTCTCGGAAAACGTTGAAGATTGTCAAACAAAATATTATCTTTGCCCTAGCCGTGAAAAGCTTCGTGATGATACTAGGAACCTTTGGCATTGCTTCTATGGCTTTGGCGGTTTTTGCCGATGTGGGGGTGACCTTACTCGCTGTTTTAAATGCTTTACGGTGTTTGCGGGTAAAATAAAAAAGCAGGGGAAACTTGCTCATTAAAAAAATTCTCGGAGCATAAACTCCGAGAATTTTTTTA
Source organism: Enterococcus sp. 2201sp1_2201st1_C11_2201SCRN_220225 (assembly GCF_040925905.1). NCBI lineage: Bacteria > Bacillati > Bacillota > Bacilli > Lactobacillales > Enterococcaceae > Enterococcus > Enterococcus sp. 2201sp1_2201st1_C11_2201SCRN_220225. The sequence goes on along the minus strand of NZ_JBCOJC010000056.1, from coordinate 10,751 downwards.
ATGATTTTTTGATCGCCATTTAATATTGTGTTTTGTGGGGCGTAGTTTTTTTACGGCTACTCCTTTTTTGTCTAGGTTAACTGCATATTGGCTTTCTTTCATCCGATCCCGCAGGCCTTCTGCGGTTTCCCGAATCACTTCTGTCAATTTCATTTCCCTGACCTCCTTTTCTTTCATCCTATCTCACTGCCGAAATTCAAGCAACTAAAATGCCGTCTTACGCTTCAATCTCAAGACCTAAAATGGTTAAATGACCATTGCCAATGAGTTTAATCACCAGTTTTGCTAGAGCGTTGGGGGTCATGGTGGAATCCGCGGTTAACCACCAATGAAGCGTCCCAATAAAAATCGAAGTCATGTACTCAATGATAAAATCCATGGGCACTTCAATTTCGTTTTCAGTAATTTTTAAACGATTAAAAATATGAGCGTATTCCGCATCTAAAATATCCGCAATTTTTTTGCGTAACGTTTCCATGGCGGCTCCATCCATAATCGTCAAATAAAAGTGACGGTTCTTTTGGATATTTTGGTAAATATGAGTCAGCAACACTTCAATTTGTTTCACTTTCAGGCGGTTGCCTTGAACTAAATCCTTGGGGGAAAGGACGGAGGTAAAAGCCTCAATGGCAAAATCAAAAATGGTTTCGTATAAATCTTGTTTGTCTTTGTAATGGGCATAAAACGTGGCCCGGTTAATCATTGCACGTTCGGATATGTCTTGGACGGTGATTTGATCATAGCCTTTTTCTTCCACTAATTGAATAAACGCTTCAATGATCATTTTATTCGTCCGGCGTACCCGAAGATCGGTTTTTTTCATTTTTTTCCTCTTCTTTCCGACACAATCAGCTAAACTGTTGCTTATCTTACGTTTCTTTAGGGATTGTGTATTGTCAAAAGCTGGCGAAGTTATTAAAATGGTTGTGAGTATTATATCAAACGTTACGTAGGATATTCAACACAGTGTAGGAAAAAGGATGAATGAAATGAAATTACGAGCAGGGATCGATGTCGGTTCAACTACCGTCAAATTAGTGATTCTGGATGAAAACAATCAAACAATTTTTGCCAAGTATGAACGGCATTTTTCCGATGTGAAAACTGCCACAAAGAAAGTCTTCCATGAAGCGAAAGCGGTAGTCGGTGAGCAAAAACTAGCCTTGACCATTACCGGTTCTGGCGGCATGGGCTTAGCCGACGTACTGGGAATTCCTTTTGTCCAAGAAGTGATTGCTTGTACTCGAACGGTGGAAGAAATCATTCCCGAAACCGATGTCGTCATCGAACTTGGGGGAGAAGACGCGAAAATTACCTTTTTTGAAGGGGCCTTGGAACAACGGATGAACGGCAGTTGTGCCGGGGGAACCGGTGCTTTTATTGACCAAATGGCGGTTTTATTAAAAACCGACGCCAATGGGGTCAATGAACTAGCCAAAAACTACACTCAGCTTTATCCCATTGCTTCTCGTTGTGGTGTGTTTGCCAAAACCGATGTGCAACCTTTAATCAATGAAGGTGCGGCGAAAGAAGATATTGCGGCTAGTATTTTCCAAGCAGTAGTCAACCAAACCATCGCTGGTCTGGCTGCCGGGCGGAAGATTAAAGGGAATGTCGCCTTTTTAGGTGGGCCACTGTTCTTTATGTCTGAATTGCGCAAACGATTTATCGAAACCTTGGACATTAAACCGGAAAATGTCATCTTTCCAGAAAATCCCCAACTTTTTGTGGCCATGGGTGCGGCAATTTTTGCCGAAGATCAAGAAGAGCAGACTTTGACAGAACTCTTAATAGCTTTAGATCATGGGGATCAAAATAAACTAGCACCTAGTGATACTTTGGAACCTTTGTTTCACAATGAAGAGGAACTAGCGGATTTCCGTAGCCGTCATGCCAAAGCTTGTGCCCAAGAAAAAGACTTAGCCAGTCATCACGGCGCTACTTTTTTAGGAATTGATGCAGGTTCTACTACCACCAAAGTCATCTTAATGGATGATGCCTATCGTATTTTGTATTCTCATTATGGCAATAACGAAGGACAACCTTTGGAAACCACCATTGCGGTTTTAGAAGATTTGTATGACAAAATGCCAAAGGATACGTACATCGCCAAGTCGGCCATTACTGGATATGGAGAGCATTTGATTAAAAATGCTTTAAAAGTCGATATCGGTGAAGTGGAAACCATGGCTCATTACAAAGCGGCCGATCATTTTCAACCAGGGGTAGACTTTATTTTGGATATTGGTGGTCAAGATATGAAAGCTATGACCATTAAAGAAGGGGTCTTGTCTTCCATTCAGCTAAATGAGGCTTGTTCTTCTGGCTGTGGTTCTTTTATTGAAACCTTTGCCAAATCATTGAATTACGACGTGAAAGAATTCGCTTTGGAAGCGACGAAATCTCGTCAACCTGTGGATTTAGGTTCTCGTTGTACTGTCTTTATGAATTCCAAAGTGAAACAAGTCCAAAAAGAAGGAGCAACAGTGGCAGATATTTCTGCCGGGCTCTCTTATTCCGTTATTAAAAACGCCATTTACAAAGTCATTAAGATTCGTCGTCCCGAAGAACTAGGAGAAAAAATCGTCTGCCAAGGAGGGACCTTCTACAATGAGTCGGTTTTACGGGCCTTTGAGCAAATTAGTGGTCGAGAGGTAGTTCGTCCGTCGATTGCTGGTTTAATGGGAGCCTATGGAGCAGCCATTATTGCCTTAGAAAATAGTGAATTAGGGGAAGAAAGTACCATTTTATCCCGTGATGAATTAACCGAATTCTCCACGGAAAAGGAATTCACCCACTGTAATTTGTGTGAAAACAACTGCATGCTAACCGTCTCGATTTTTTCTGATGGCCGTCAATTTATTACCGGGAACCGTTGCGAAAAAGGTGCGCGGATTAAAATTGAACGAAAAGACCGTAAAGTCAATTTGGTGGATTACAAGTACAAACGCTTGTTTAAATACCGTTCTTTGAAAGAAAAAGATGCTCCTCGTGGGGTAGTGGGGATTCCTCGGGTTTTAAACATGTATGAAAACTATCCATTGTGGCATACTTTCTTTACGGATTTGGGCTTTAGAGTCCAATTGTCTCCTCGTTCCAATAAAGACTTGTATGAAAAAGGCATGGAGACTATTCCCAGTGATACTGCATGTTATCCAGCAAAAATTGCCCATGGGCATATCCAATCTTTAATTAACGATCAAGTACCATTGATTTTTTACCCTGGTGTGGTTTTTGAACGACAAGAGTCAGCGGAAGCAGACAATCATTTTAATTGTCCTATCGTGCAAAGCTATCCTGATGTCATTCGCAATAATGTGGATGAAATCAGAGAAGGCAAAGTGGATTATCGAAATCCGTTTATTAACCTTTCTGATGAAGCCTCAGTGGCAGAAGTTTTAGGCCGGACATTTCGTGATTTAGGGATTAGCCAAGAGGAAATCACCACGGCTTTACACCACGGCTATGAAGAACTAGAAGATTTTAAAGCCAAAATTCGCCAAAAAGGGGAAGAAACCCTAGCCATGCTGACTGAAAAAAATCAGCGGGGAGTTGTGGTTTCCGGGCGTCCTTATCATTTGGATCCGGAAATCAACCACGGGATTGCCGATGTGATTACTCAAGAAGGCTTCCATGTACTGACGGAAGATTCGATTTCTCATTTAGGCGATGTGGGCAATCTCCGGGTGGTCAATCAATGGGTTTATCATTCTCGTCTTTATGCGGCTGCGCGAGTGGTGGCAAAATCCAAACAATTGGAATTAGTTCAATTGAATTCCTTTGGTTGTGGTCTAGATGCAGTAACCACGGATCAAGTCGAAGAAATCATGGACCAATACGGTAAAATTTATACGGTGCTAAAAATTGATGAAGGGTCTAACCTAGGTGCGATTCGCATTCGCCTGCGTTCCTTAAAGGCGGCTGTAAATGAACGGGAAAAAGTCAACTTTATCCCAACCAAGCGCTATGAAGAACCAGAAAAGATTGTCTTCACTAAAGAAATGCGCAAACGCCATACCTTGTTAATGCCTATGCTTAGCCCGATTCACCAAGAAGGCTTAGTTGATTTGGCTCTAAAAGCTTCTGGATACGATGTGGTCTGTCTACCTGCTGAAGACAAAGAAGCCGTAAATGTCGGGTTAAAATACGTAAATAACGATGCTTGTTATCCGGCGATTATTTCCATTGGTCAATTGGTGGAAGCATTACAAAGTGGCAAGTATGATTTAAACAACACCAGTGTCATGATGACTCAAACCGGTGGCGGCTGTCGGGCAACTAACTACATTCCACTTTTACGTAAAGCGTTAAATGATGCCGGCTTTGCTCAAGTCCCAGTGGTTTCAGTCTCCATGGGGAATAAAGGGGTGGAACAAAATCCTGGCTTTAAATTCACCTTACCGATGTTAAAACGGATTGTAGTCGCCTTTTTATACGGCGATCTCTTTGAACGAGTGGTTTATCGTACCCGTCCTTATGAACTGAAAAAAGGGCAAATCGACGAGCTTCATGAAGACTGGTTGAAAAAAGTGGCCAAAAATGTGAAGAATGGTTCATTGACTCTCTTTAATCGGAATATGAAGGCCATCATTAAAGACTTTGATCAAGTTCCATTGTCTGATGAGCGCAAACCGAAAGTTGGGGTTGTAGGAGAAATTTTGGTGAAATACTCTCCAACCGCCAACAATGACATCGTGCGTTTGTTGGAAGCAGAAGGTGCTGAAGCGGTAGTACCTGATATTATCGGCTTCATGAACTACTCTTTATACAATCAAATTTGGAAGTACGAAAATCTAGGGATGGCGAAAAAGAGTAAAGTTCTAGCTGAATTGGCCATTCGCATTATTGAAATGGTAGAAAAACCAATGGATAAAGCATTGCGGGCCTCTACACGTTTTGAAGGCTTGCACTCCATTTATCAACTTGCTGAGGATGCCAGTCAAATTCTTTCGATTGGCAATCACACCGGGGAAGGTTGGTTCTTAACAGGAGAAATGATTGACTTATTGAAGACAGATGTCCACAACATTGTCTGCATGCAACCTTTTGGCTGTCTACCGAATCACGTGGTAGGAAAAGGCGTTATTAAAGAATTGCGCCATCAATATCCAAAAGCAAATATTGCGGCGATTGACTATGATCCAGGGGTTTCACTAGTCAACCAGTTGAACCGAATTCGTTTGATGATGGCCACGGCCAATAAAACATTAAAAGAAGAAATGGTGGAAGTTTGAACTGTACCAATTACGGCTTCTACCAAGGTTAAAAAATGAGACTGAAAAAAAGGAGCGGAAGTGCCTAGCTTCCGGCTTCTTTTTTTCCTTTTCTTTAAAGTTTATGGAATAATGTTTGCTAATAAGGTATATACCAGTTATAATCGCTATAAGAGAATTAGGATAAAGGAGCGGATACCCATGGCGGATAATTTGCCAATTTATATTCAGATACACGACCAAATTAAAAGTAAAATCGAAAGTGGTTTTTGGAAAATCGGGGATCGATTGCCTTCTGAGCGAGATCTTTCTTTGCAATTTGGGGTCAGTCGTATGACTTTGCGCCAAGCCATTCAAACCTTAGCCGATGAAGGAATTTTGGAGCGGAAAATCGGTTCGGGAACCTATGTGGCCCGCCAAAAAGTCCAAGAACGCATGTCAGGGACGACTAGTTTTACGGATATCATGCTTTCTCAAGGGCGCACACCTTCTAGTAAAGTCGTTTCTTATTTTTATACCGCGCCTAGCTCGTCAGAATTAGAAAAGTTGAAGCTAAAAGACGATGAGCAAATCTTGCGTATGGAGCGGATTCGTTACGCAGACGATATCCCGATTTGTTTTGAAGTGGCCAGTATTCCAGAGCGCTTAATCAAAGACTTTAGTAAAGGGGAGGTCACCACCTCACTTTACAAAACTTTAGCGGACAAAGGAGGGCACAAAATCGGCGGTGCCAACCAAACGATTTCTGCCATGTTGGCCTCTGAGCAAATTTCTGAATACCTTCAAGTAAAAAGAGGAGATGCTATTTTGCGTATGCGTCAAGTTTCTTACTTTGAAGAGGGCACTCCTTTTGAATATGTGCGCACTCAGTATGTGGGCAATCGTTTTGAATTTTATTTAGAAAAATAGCAAAAACAATGCTGGCAAAAAAGCTGGCATTGTTTTTTTTAGACGTGGCTTTGCGAACTAGCACCCTTCAAAATTAAGTCAAAACCGACACTTGATAATGAGCATCAAGTGTCGATGTCGCTTTTCTTATTGGAGAACATTTTTCTAAAAAAAGAAAAAAATTGTGTGAAAGCAAACAAGAATGCGCTGTATTTTTTACTTATTTGCCTAAAAAAATCAAAGTTCAATTTTTTTGAAATGAAAATTATTCTCATAAATAGAACAAGGAAGAACGCTGATTTTAAAATAACCCTCGATAAAAATAAAAAAATAGTAGTCTGGAAATTAAAGTCCTCTTGCATTCAAAACTAATATCTCAGTGAATTATTCTTGAACTTTGTGAATAACAGGAATAAACTAGCTAATGTGAATTTTCAGAAAAATTTCGTGTTGAAATTAGAGGAGTAGTATGATGGAAAAAGAAAAAACATTTATGGGACAGCCTAGAGGGTTATCTACTTTGTTCTTTACAGAAATGTGGGAACGATTCAGTTATTATGGTATGCGAGCAATTTTGCTTTATTATATGTACGATGCCGTGGTCAATGGCGGGCTAGGCCTTGAAAAAGCTACCGCAGTTGCCATTATGTCAATTTATGGTTCGTTAGTTTATATGTCCAGTATTGTAGGTGGTTGGATTTCTGACCGTTTGCTAGGCTCTCATAAAACCGTCTTTTTCGGTGGCGTTTTGATTATGTTTGGGCACATTGTTTTGGCAACGCCTTTTGGTCTGCCAGCCTTGTTTGTCTCCATGATCTTAATTGTCATCGGTACGGGGATGTTAAAATCCAATGTTTCAAGTATGGTAGGGCATTTATACAGCCCAAGTGATTTACGCCGAGATGCAGGTTTCTCCATTTTCTATATGGGGATTAACATCGGGAGTTTGATTGCGCCGATTATTGTCGGTGGCTTAGGGCAAAACGTCAACTATCATTTAGGTTTCTCCATTGCAGCTGTTGGGATGTTCTTTGGATTATTGCAATACCATTTCCAAGGAAAGAAAACATTACACAATATCGGCATGGAAGTGACGAATCCATTAGTCGGCAAAGAAAAGACAGCTTTCTTTAAACGTTTGGCTGTGGCAGTCGTCGTTGTAATTGTTTTATTTGGTGGAGCCGCTATCCTTGGTCAATTAACTGTGGATTTCTTCATCAACAGTATCAGTGTGTTGGGCATTTTACTGCCAGTTTATTATTTCACTTCCATGTTACGTTCTAAAGATGTAACTCCAGATGAAAAACAAAAAGTTCGGGCTTATATTCCATTGTTTCTTTCCGCGATTGTTTTCTGGTCTTTGGAAGAACAAGGCTCTTCTATTTTAGCCTTGTTTGCAGCGGAACGGACTCAATCTACTTTGTTTGGCGTTACCATTCCAGCTAGTATGTATCAAACATTAAATCCTTTGTTTGTTGTTTTGTTAACACCTGTTTTTGTTTGGTTATGGACGAAGCTAGGGAAAAAACAACCAACAACGGAAGTGAAATTTGCACTAGGTTTGATTTTTGCCGGATTATCTTTCGTCTTGTTAATGTTCCCAAGTTTTATCTTCGGGACAGAACAACGGGTGAGCCCAATGTGGTTAGTAGCGAGCTTCTTCATTATGATTGTGGGAGAAATGTGCTTGTCACCAGTCGGACTTTCCGTTACGACAAAACTAGCACCAAAAGCCTTTGAAGCGCAAACCATTGCCATTTGGTTGTTAGCTGATGCGTCTTCTCAAGCGATTAATGCCCAAATTGCCCGTTTTTACACCCCAAGTACAGAAGGCATGTACTTTGCTGTAGTCGGTGGTGTTGCAGTAGTAGCAGGAATCGTGCTTTATCTGATTCGTAAACCAATCCGCCACTTAATCGGTGAAATTCGTTAATAAAAAGTAAAAATCCTCTCAAAGCTAATGACTTTGGGAGGATTTTTTGAGTTAGTGAGGTGTCTAATTCAAAGGCACTTCATGATAGCCAATTTCACCTAAGCTAATGGTCACTTGGCCTTGTAGTAAGTCAATCATCTCCGCTTCAAAGTCAGGTACTTGTTCTTCATCCACAGCGCAAATTACCGTAACTTTATCGGTAAAAAGAGTGTCTTTGATCATTTTGTCATCAAGGCTGTTTTGTAGTTTGCCGATTAAAGAGTAGTCTATCTCTAGGAAAACTTCCTGTTGTGATTTACCGACGACTAAGCCTACTGCTTGCAAACCTTCAGAAACAGAGTGAGCATAGGCTCTAATCAAGCCGCCAGCTCCTAGCTTGATGCCTCCAAAATACCGAGTGACAACTGCACAGACATTGATTAGTTCGTTTTTCTTTAAGACTTCTAACATAGGAACCCCCGCAGTACCACTGGGTTCTCCATCATCACTAGAGCGCTGAATTTCACTGTTAGTCCCAATTAAATAGGCGCTACAGTTGTGGTTGGCTTTCCAGTGTTCTTTTTTTATACTTTGAATAAAAGCTTTGGCTTCTTCTTCAGTATTTACCCGTTTTAAATGACAGAGAAACCGGGATTTTTTGATTTCCCATTCCATACTTCCATCTGCTTTGATGGTTTTATAGTTTTTTGCCATGATCTCACCTCTTATTTAATTTTAGTATAGGGATTTATTTCACCCGGTGCAACGGCAATCACTTGTCAGCCCTAGGGAAAATTGGGATAATGGACAAAAGAGGTGAGTTTATGGCTCAGCGTAAAAAGAAATACGATATTATCACACAATATTTGAAAAAGAATAATGGGAGTCAAGTGACATTGACATTCACTCAATTTGATGAATTATTATTTCCCGCGAGCGGCTTGCCTAAAACCGCCCGTAGTCAAACCGATTGGTGGGCGAATGATCACAATAATCCCCAAAATGGAGCTTATGCTTGGTTAAATGCTGGCTATGAAGTAGTTCACGTGAATTTGGTCAAAGAATACGTGGTTTTTAACAAGCTGATCAAGAGCAATTGGCTGATTGATTAATAAAACAAATGGAACCGTTGACAAATATAACAGATAAACTATAATAAAGATGGGAACGAGGTATTATCCCATAAACTTTAAGGGGCGATTGAAATGGCAAAGAAAACAATTATGCTAGTATGTTCGGCTGGGATGAGTACCAGTCTATTAGTAACAAAAATGCAAAAAGCGGCGGAAGCACAAGGCTTAGATACTGATATCTTCGCGGTATCCGCTTCAGATGCAGATAATAATTTAGAAGCGAAACCTGTAGATGTTTTGCTTTTAGGCCCACAAGTACGCTTTATGAAAGGCGACTTTGAAAAACGCTTGGCTGGGAAAAACATTCCTTTGGACGTTATCAACATGGCGGACTACGGCATGATGAACGGGGAAAATGTTTTAAAACAAGCATTCTCTTTGATTGAAGGCTAATTACAAATTACAATTTTTAAGAAAAGACACTCATTATGGGTGTCTTTTTTTTGCCCTAAATACTACTGAGTGCGTATTTCTAAGATAAAGGGGGGATTTTGTGGAAGGAAAACAAGAGTTAGAAAAAATTGGAAACCATTTGCCAAAGTCAGGAAATCGCCGCTTAGGAATCGACTTTGTGAACGGTAGACCTCGTTGCCAACGGTGTGGTACCTGGATTCCAAACGACTGTCAGTTAGAAGTGGGAGGTTATTTTTGTCCTGGCTGTCTTTTTCTCGGTCGAATCACCCAAGAACATGAACTAGTTTGTTCCTATGAACCAATGGCTATTTCACCTCAAAAAGTCACCTGCACTTGGTCGGGGCAATTGACTGCAAAGCAACAGATTGTCGCAGATGAACTGACAACTTGTCTGACCCATAAGCAAAATGCTTTATTGTGGGCGGTGACCGGTTCTGGAAAGACGGAAATGCTGTTTCCTTTCATTACCCAAGCTTTAAGCCAAGGACTACAAGTCTGTTTTGCAACGCCAAGAATTGATGTCTGCAATGAAATTTTTCCCCGCTTAAAACAAGCTTTTGGGAAAACCGAGATATTATTACGTCATAGCCAGGGAGAAGAATGGCACTCTTTTCAACTTTTGGTGGCAACTACTCACCAATTATTGCATTTTTATCAAGCTTTTGATGTTTTAATAATTGATGAAAGTGATGCTTTTCCTTATGAGGGAGACCCAGTATTGTCTTTTGGGAGCCAACAAGCATTAAAGCAAACCGGTTGTCTCGTTCATGTCACGGCCACACCGAGTAAAGAGTTATTACACCGTTGTCAGCAAGAGAATTGGAAGGTTTTAACATTGTTTCAGCGGTACCATAAGCGCCCCTTAGTAGTGCCTGAATTGTATTTTTTGGAAGACTGGCCTCTTTTACCTCAACGTAAGCGAAAACTCAAAAAATTAGCTCGTCTGTGTCTAGAGTTGTTAAAGGATAACCAAGTCTTGCTTTTTTGTCCAGAGATTCCTTACTTGAAGGATTTGGAAAGAGCGTTAAAAGTAAGTTTACCTCAATTAAAGATTGCTTCAGTCTTTGCGGAAGATAAAAAGCGAGAAGAAAAGATTAAAAGAATGCGCCAAGGAAAATGGGATATTCTGTTGACCAGCACAGTATTGGAGCGAGGAGTGACTTTTGCCAGTGTTTCGGTGATTGTTCTGGG
>NZ_JBCOJC010000055.1:0-14346 GCF_040925905.1 Enterococcus sp. 2201sp1_2201st1_C11_2201SCRN_220225 | reverse complement strand
TTGCGCCCATAGCTCAACTGGATAGAGTGTTTGACTACGGATCAAAAGGTTAGGGGTTCGACTCCTCTTGGGCGCGTTGTTAACGGGAAGTAGCTCAGCTTGGTAGAGCACTTGGTTTGGGACCAAGGGGTCGCAGGTTCGAATCCTGTCTTCCCGATATTTTTTCAAAAGGGGCCTTAGCTCAGCTGGGAGAGCGCCTGCTTTGCACGCAGGAGGTCAGCGGTTCGATCCCGCTAGGCTCCATATCATTTAAATAAATGATTTTTTCGCGGTGTAGCTCAGCTGGCTAGAGCGTCCGGTTCATACCCGGGAGGTCGGGGGTTCGATCCCCTTCGCCGCGATTTTTTTAGAGCCAGGACCTTTAGCTCAGTTGGTTAGAGCAGACGGCTCATAACCGTCCGGTCGTAGGTTCGAGTCCTACAAGGTCCATAAGGATGCTGTAGGAATTCTTTTTTGGAGGATTACCCAAGTCCGGCTGAAGGGAACGGTCTTGAAAACCGTCAGGCGGGTAAAACCGTGCAAGGGTTCGAATCCCTTATCCTCCTTTAGTTGAATAAATATGTTCAACCCTTTTATTATCGCGGGATGGAGCAGTCTGGTAGCTCGTCGGGCTCATAACCCGAAGGTCGTAGGTTCAAATCCTGCTCCCGCAATTATAACTATACTGGTCCCGTAGTGTAGTGGTTATCACGCCTGCCTGTCACGCAGGAGATCGCGGGTTCGAGTCCCGTCGGGACCGTATGTTTTATGCGGGTGTAGTTTAGTGGTAAAACCACAGCCTTCCAAGCTGTTGTCGCGAGTTCGATTCTCGTCACCCGCTTTGTTCTAAATTTTTATTATGGGCCTATAGCTCAGCTGGTTAGAGCGCACGCCTGATAAGCGTGAGGTCGATGGTTCGAGTCCATTTAGGCCCATTAAAATCAAAATAACATTTTTGGTTTTGGGGAAGTACTCAAGTGGCTGAAGAGGCGCCCCTGCTAAGGGTGTAGGTCGGGAAACTGGCGCGAGGGTTCAAATCCCTCCTTCTCCGTTTTAGATGGTCCGTTGGTCAAGTGGTTAAGACACCGCCCTTTCACGGCGGTAACACGGGTTCGAATCCCGTACGGATCATTTTATTTTTTTGGAGGATTACCCAAGTCCGGCTGAAGGGAACGGTCTTGAAAACCGTCAGGCGGGTAAAACCGTGCAAGGGTTCGAATCCCTTATCCTCCTTTAGTTGAATAAATATGTTCAACCCTTTTATTATCGCGGGATGGAGCAGTCTGGTAGCTCGTCGGGCTCATAACCCGAAGGTCGTAGGTTCAAATCCTGCTCCCGCAATTATAACTATACTGGTCCCGTAGTGTAGTGGTTATCACGCCTGCCTGTCACGCAGGAGATCGCGGGTTCGAGTCCCGTCGGGACCGTTGTGTTATTTTGGCTCGGTAGCTCAGTTGGTAGAGCAATGGATTGAAGCTCCATGTGTCGGCAGTTCGATTCTGTCCCGCGCCATTGCATTCGCATTGCGGGTGTAGTTTAGTGGTAAAACCACAGCCTTCCAAGCTGTTGTCGCGAGTTCGATTCTCGTCACCCGCTTTGTTCTAAATTTTTTATTATGGGCCTATAGCTCAGCTGGTTAGAGCGCACGCCTGATAAGCGTGAGGTCGATGGTTCGAGTCCATTTAGGCCCATTATATGTAACACTTTGGTCCGTTGGTCAAGTGGTTAAGACACCGCCCTTTCACGGCGGTAACACGGGTTCGAATCCCGTACGGATCATGAGGTACTCATTTGAGTATCTTATTTTTTTTGCAGCAAACCTTTTAATTTTATTGAAAATTTCATTGAATCGTTAACTGGAAAACGAGCAACTTTGGCTAAAATCTGTTATACTGTCAATCGTTGCAAGTTCCCGATAGGATTCGTTTTTCGAAGATGCCTTGTAACCGAAAATATTTAGGGGGAAACGATTATGACAGAGAGACATTTATTTACTTCGGAATCTGTTTCTGAAGGCCATCCGGATAAGGTGGCAGATCAAATTAGTGATGCGATTTTGGATGCGTTATTGGAAAAGGATCCTTATGCTAGAGTAGCTTGTGAAACTTCGGTAACTACAGGTTTGGTTTTAGTTTTTGGGGAAGTTTCTACTAGCGCTTATGTGGATATCCAAAAAATTGTGCGCAAGACGATTAAGGATATTGGCTATACGCGAGCGAAGTTTGGCTTTGATGGGGATACGGTGGCGGTTTTAGTGGCCATTGATGAACAATCACCAGATATTGCTCAAGGTGTGGATGTGGCTTTGGAAGCTAGAGAAGAGAAAATCGATCCATTAGATGAAATTGGTGCGGGTGATCAAGGCTTGATGTTTGGTTTTGCCTGTGATGAAACGCCGGAATTAATGCCTTTGCCGATTTCTTTGTCTCATAAATTGGTCCGACGCTTAGCTGAGTTGCGTAAGGAAAAGCAATTATCCTACTTGCGCCCAGATGCGAAATCCCAAGTAACTGTGGAGTATGATGATCAAGATCAGCCAGTGCGGGTGGATACAGTGGTTATCAGTACCCAACATGATGATCAGGTGGACAATGAAACGATTCACCGTGATGTGATTGAGCAAGTCATTAAAGAAGTGATTCCTAGTGAGTTGTTGGACGATGAAACCAAGTATTATATCAATCCTACTGGCCGTTTTGTAATCGGTGGTCCTCAAGGTGATGCAGGGCTAACGGGACGAAAAATCATCGTGGATACGTATGGTGGCTATGCCCGTCACGGCGGTGGTGCCTTTTCTGGAAAAGATGCTACAAAGGTGGATCGCTCTGCTAGTTATGCCGCTCGTTATATTGCGAAAAATATCGTAGCAGCAAAACTAGCGAAAAAAGCTGAAGTTCAATTGGCGTATGCCATTGGCGTGGCTCAGCCGGTTTCCATTGCGGTGAATACATTTGGTACTAGTCAAGTGAGTGAAGAAGCGCTGATTGCAGCAGTGCGGAAGAATTTTGATTTACGTCCAGCGGGCATCATTGAAATGCTGGATTTACGCCGTCCGATTTACAAACAGACGGCAGCATATGGACATTTTGGTCGTACAGATATCGACTTACCATGGGAACGCACGGATAAAGTGGCGGACCTTTTGGCAAGTGTGAAGGATTAAAAAGGCGATCTCTATTTTCAGGCAGGGTGACTTGTCGGAGATGGAGATCTCTTTTTTTGGAAAAAAGTAGCGAGAGGAAGAATGCAGTGAAAAAGAAAACAAATGTGAAATTGGTAACGGTGGCGGTTTTTGTGGCCACTTTTATGACGGCGATTGAAGGAACGATTGTAACTACAGCTATGCCGACGATTGTCGGGTCTTTACATGGCATTGAAATTATGAACTGGGTCTTTTCGATTTATTTATTAACCAATGCCATGCTGACCCCGATTTATGGGAAACTGGCGGATACAATCGGTCGTAAACCGGTCTTTATCTTTGGCACCTTGCTCTTTGTGATTGGTTCGGCGCTGTGTGGCATGTCTGATAGTATGATGACATTAATCATTGCCCGAGCGATTCAAGGAATGGGTGCTGGGGCCATGATGCCAGTCGCTTTGACGATTATAGGCGATCTCTATAGTATGGAAACCCGGGCGAAGGTTTTAGGGTTTAACAGTACCGCTTGGGGAATTGCCAGTGTGGTAGGCCCTTTGGCTGGTGGATTAATTGTAGACACGATTGGTTGGCATTGGATTTTCTTCATTAACGTGCCGATTGGGGCAGTCTTGATTTGGATGATTTGGCAATTTTTGGTGGAACCAAAACGAGAAAAAACTGGTAAACCAATGGATGTTCAAGGTTCGTTAACACTAGCAACTACTTTATTGGCTTTGTTGTTAGCTTTTCAGTTTTTAGGAGATCAAGGTCTAAGCCTGCCGGTAATTGCCTTAATTTTTGTGGCGCTAGTTGGCATTGGTTATTTTATCCGGGTGGAAAAACGAGCGCAAGATCCAGTGATTGATATGAATCTTTTTGCTAGCCGTCTCTTTGTAGTAGTAAATCTGGTAGCGGCTTTAGCCAGTGGTTTTTTAATGGCGGTGGACGTCTATATTCCCATGTGGATGCAAGGGGTTTTAGGCTTGCCAGCTGGAATCGGCGGTCTCGTTTTAGCACCATTGTCTATTTTATGGATGGTAGGTTCCTTTATGGCGGGGCGTTGGTTGGTGAAAAAATCCGTAAAGGAAGTTTTGCTCGTTAGTTTAACCACTATTTTAATCGGTGGAGCAGGTCTCTTTTTGATTCCAATTTCGGCTAGCTGGCTCTGGTTCTTCTTGATTTCTTCGGTCTTAGGCGTCGGTTTAGGGGCAACCATTGTGGTTTGTACCGTCACCGCTCAAAGCAGTGTAGGTCATGAACAACTGGGCGTAGCTACTTCGTTTAACACCTTAGCCCGAACCATTGGGCAAACAATCATGGTCTCGGTTTTTGGGATTGTGATGAATAGTATCACGGCTAACGCTTTAAGTAAGACAAGCTTAACCGATGATGCGGATATTATGAACAAGCTGGTTAATCCTCAAACGGCAAAACTTTTGCCAGAAAACTTACTGGAACCTTTGCGGAAAATCTTATTTGACGGTCTGCATGGTGTCTTTGGGATAGCTTTGGTGTTAATCGTGATTGCTTTGGGAATGACTTTTCTCATTTCGAAAAAATCTGCTACAATGGATGCATGACGAAATTGAGGAGATGAAGAGAAAGTGGCCTTTTTACAAGTAAATTGTTTTTCCAATACATTGGACATGCAGGTGATGCTCAATGTGATTTTGCCCCAAAAGACGCAGAAAAAAGTCGGGACGAATTCTGTAGGGCAAATAAAAGACGTGCCGGTGTTGTATTTGCTTCACGGTATGGGAGGCAATCACAGTGTTTGGGAACGGCGGACCTCCATTGAGCGCTATGTGGATGACTATGGTTTGGCGGTGATTATGCCCGCCACTGATCATGGCTGGTACACAGATACCACCTATGATATGAAATACTGGACTTATATTGCCGAAGAATTACCGGAACTTTGTCGCGAACTCTTTCCTCAATTAACTAAGAAGCGGGAGAAAACCTTTGTGGCCGGACTGTCCATGGGAGGCTATGGCGCAGTGAAGTTAGGCTTACGAAAGGCTGAAAATTTTTCTCGGGTAGCCAGCCTTTCAGGAGCCCTGTGTTTTACCGACGATCCAGCTCCGCTTTTGGCTATTCGCCAGCGGTCTTATTGGGAAGGAATTTTTGGTTCCTTGGAAAAATTAGGGACTTCGTTGGAAAACCCTTTGTATCTCTTAAGTCAAGTGGAGCCAGCCAGTGCTCCAGAATTCTTTATTTGCTGTGGCACAGAAGATGACTTGTATCCGGTGAATCAGTACTTTGTGCAAAAAGCGAATGAAAAAGGCTTTGAAGTGACCTTTGAAGATGGGCCGGGAGCTCATAATTGGGATTTTTGGGATGCTTGGTTGCCAAGAGTTTTGGAATGGTTGCCTTTAGAAAAATAATAAAAGCACCTAAAGCTGTCGATTGTAACGATTAGCTTTAGGTGCTTTTTAGAGTATGCTATTTTTTTTCAATGCAAAACAGTAGCGGAGGCTGATTTTGTTGATTGATAAATTGATAATTCAACACAGCGTATTCCTTTTGAGAAAGCTGTTTGCAAAATTGCCGAACTTGTTCCATTTCAGCTAGGCCTCCCGAATGGCCGTAATAACACACGATGACTACGCGGCCTTTTCGACTTAAACGGTCTAGTAGCAGTTGAATTGCCAAAAGGGTTGTTTTTGGTTGGGTGATAATTGCTTTGTCACTTTGAGGCAAGTAGCCTAAATTAAAAATGGCGCCTTTAATCTTTTTTTCTGGTAAATACTGATCCAATGTTTCATGTCCTGTTAAAAGAAGGGTAGCCCGAGACAAGAGTCCTGCTTCTTCTAAACGGTTTTTGGTGTTTTGGATGGCTTGTTCTTGCAAATCACAGGCATAGACGTGGCCGGTTCTGCCCACTAATTGGGCTAAAAATAAAGTGTCGTGACCATTTCCCATGGTGGCATCTACTGCCAAATCTCCCGGTTGTAGGACTTCTTTTAAGAGTTGATGGCTATAAGAGAGGGCGTTTTGCATCCACAACGCCTCCTTTACGCAAGTCAAATTTACCTTGGTAAGAATCGCGACGCAAAAGTTCTTCGTCAATGGCGTTTAGCACTTCCCATTTTTTCAAACTCCATTTAGGTCCAACCAAAGAATCCCAAGGAGCATCGCCGGTTAAGCGATGAATGATGATTTCTTGGGGAATCATTTCCAGCTGATCGCAAATCACATTGACATAATCTTTTTTACTCATGAGTTGCAAGCGCCCTTCATGGTAGTCTCGAAGCATTTTGGTGTTGCGCATTAAGTGGAGCAAGTGAAGTTTAATCCCTTGAATATCAGAATCCAGCACTACTTTCCGCACATTTTCCCGCATCATATCCAAGTCTTCTCCTGGTAATCCATTGATTAAGTGGGTACAAACTTGAATCTTGTGCTTTCTAAGATTGGCGACGGCATCTAAATAAGTCTGGTAATCATGAGCCCGGTTGATTAAGTCGCCGGTGGCTTCAAAAGTGGACTGCAAACCTAGTTCCACCCAGAGATAGAGACGATCGTTTAATTCTGCTAAGTATTCCACCACGTCAGGAGGTAGACAGTCTGGTCGAGTACCGACAGAAAGACCTACAACACCTGGAAGATTTACCACTTGTTCAAAGCGTTCTTTGATGACTTCTACTGGAGCGTGGGTGTTCGTGAAGTTTTGGAAATACACGATGTACTGTGTGACGCCGGGCCATTTTTGGTGCATCATATCGATTTCTTTTTGAAATTGGACCGCCAGTGGTTCACTGGGAGCGACAATCATATCCCCAGAACCAGAGACACTACAAAAGGTACAGCCGCCTTTTGCTACGGTGCCATCTCGGTTGGGACAATCAAAACCTGCATCTACTGGAACTTTGAAAATTTTGCCGCCAAAGGTTTCTCGGTAGGCTTGGTTCAATGAGTAATAGCGTTTATTTTCTGTAAAAACAGTCATGGTGTTCCTTCTTTCCTAATTGTGCCTAACGTTGCTTTCCTTGGAAGCGCCAAATAAAGCGCTGTTTGTCAAAAATCGGATAAGTCAGACAAAGCCAGCCTAAGCTAAGACAAAAGCCTGCAAGAATATCTGTAGGAAAATGAACTCCTAAATAAATCCGACTAATCCCGATGGTAAAAATCACTAATCCTAGAATAATTTGTAAAGCAAAGCGAAGTGGCTTGATTTTGACAAGTCCTACTAAACAAAAAATTAAAGTGCCAAATAAGACCATGCTGGTAGCGGAATGCCCGCTAGGAAAGCTGTAGCTAGTTTCCGTCACTAAGTGTTCCAAAGTAGGCCGTTGTCGGTAAATAGCCAGCTTGATTAAAGGATTGACGATTCCTGCAATCCCAATAAAGCCCAGTGCTAACCAGATTCCTTCCGCATAGTG
The DNA here is from genome assembly GCF_040925905.1 of Enterococcus sp. 2201sp1_2201st1_C11_2201SCRN_220225. Taxonomy (NCBI): domain Bacteria; kingdom Bacillati; phylum Bacillota; class Bacilli; order Lactobacillales; family Enterococcaceae; genus Enterococcus; species Enterococcus sp. 2201sp1_2201st1_C11_2201SCRN_220225. Next base: position 6,840 of record NZ_JBCOJC010000055.1, on the reverse strand, counting down.
TTTCGTCAACAATAAAATCGCTAAAATAAAAATGGCCAGACTGATTATTAAAGGCGGATCACCGAGTTTTGTTACGGTTAAGTAAAAAGGATGCCAGTTAGGATAAGGCATTCGCACTAGTTTGGTAATGCTGGAATCAAATCCTTGAAGCCATTTGGGATAAAATTTCACCACATACGCCAAGAAGACAAAGACTAACAAAAAGCAACTGCCAGCGAATTGATAGTAGAGTTTATTTTTCATGATTTCCTTTCTTAAAACCCATTTTGAAGTGGTTTTGAACCAGTTGTCATTATAACATTTTCCCTAAAAAGAGGACACTCTTCCAAGATAAATGAATAAAATCACAATCCTTTGTTATAAATTTCCTTTTTGTAACAGCTCTGTAAAGGATGAAAGATTATTTTATAAAATATTTTAGCTTGTATATCACGGGTTTATTTGCGTTTTTGTAAAATGTATTCGTTTTTTAAAAGTGCAATATAAAGTAAGTTACAATAAATTAACAAATTTATGTTAAAACCGAATAACGTTTCTAATAATAACTTTTTCAAGGTATAATTAATTCAAGGTAACGTTTTTTTATGAGGAGGAAGAACATGGAGAATGAGATCGGGTTGGTATCACGAAAAGAACGCAAACGATTAGCTGATAAACAGCGACGGACTATACAAGTAAGAAGGGGAGCAGCCCTCCTCGGAACCACATTAACTGCTTGCTCTTTGGTTACGCCCTTAGCGCCAGCGACAATTGAAGCAGAAGCGACGACAGTGACTACTAGAGCGGCGACGAATACTAGCGCATTTATTGCTGAAATCGCTAGCCACGCGCAACCAGTAGCCGATGCCAATGATTTATATGCGTCTGTGATGATTGCCCAAGCAGTCATTGAAAGCGGTTGGGGAACCAGTGCTTTAGCTAAAGCACCTAATCATAATTTATTTGGAATTAAAGGAAGCTACCAAGGAAATTCCGTTACCATGAGCACCCAAGAATATTTAAACGGGCAATGGGTAACCATGAATGAACCTTTTAGAGCCTATCCTTCTTATCAACAATCCTTTGAAGACAATGCGTATGTTTTGCGCAATGTTTATATGGGAGGACAATATTACTACCGTGGCGCTTGGAAGAGCAATTGTTCTTCTTATCAAGATGCTACTGCTTGGCTAACTGGACGTTATGCCACAGCACCGCACTATGCAGCGGCGTTAAACAATGTGATTGCAACTTACAATTTGACACAATATGATACACCAGCTAGCGGCAATGCTGGAGGCGGAGCAACGGTAGGTAACAGCGGTGGTTCCACAAGTACGGGGAGTGGTAGCGTAAATACATCAGGCGCTACTTATACGGTACAATCCGGGGATTCTGTCTGGTTAATTGCCAATAAATATGGCATTAGCATGAATCAATTAATTCAGTGGAACAATATTCAAAACAATTTTATCTATCCAGGCCAAAAATTGATTGTTTCTCAAAGTGGCTCCACTAACAGTTCGACCTCAAATACAGGGTCTAGTAGCAATACGGGTGCCACTGGCAATACTGCCAATAATACCACTAACAATCCAAGTACTGGGGCGAATCAATATTATACGGTGAAATCTGGGGATTCGGTTTGGTTAGTAGCCAATAATAATGGCATCACGATGAATCAATTGATTCAATGGAACAATATTCAAAATAACTTTATCTACCCAGGCCAAAAATTAATCGTCGGCCAAGGTGGAACGAGCAATACCGGTTCAAGTAGTAATACTGGCTCAAGTAGTTCAAGCAGTTCAAGCAGTGTGGCCGACACCGACACCAATACGAATACTAACACGTCAACTGCCGGTCAATACTATACGGTGAAATCCGGAGATTCAGTTTGGTTAGTGGCTCATAATAACAACATCACCATGAATCAACTGATTCAGTGGAACGGAATTAAGAATAACTTTATCTACCCAGGTCAAAAACTGATTGTAAATAAGACGACGGGCAATACCAGTAGTAACCAGTCTTCAAACACTAGCACTACTACAACTGGTGGTGGGACGTATACCACAGTGAGTGGCGATTCACTTTGGGGGATTTCTCAAAAATATGGTCTGTCCATTAGTCAGTTGAAACAGTTGAATAATTTAACCTCTGATACGATTTATATCGGCCAGAGGTTGAAAGTGAAATAGACGTAAAGCCATCCGATTTGGGTGGCTTTTTTCTTACTGTCCAAGATATACTAGAGAGGAAGGTGGGGGAGTGAATGTTTTCTATCGGAATTGTTTTAGCCGGTTTGGTCACCGTGAAAGCCTGTAAAGAAAAGTCCTTTCTCTTTGATACCAAGCAAAAAATGTTAATGGGATTTTTGCTTTTCATTGTGGCTGTGAGCTTTTATGTGAATAAAGACATTATGGCAGACCCGCGAAATGCCAATATTTCCAGTAACTTATTGCAAAACTTTGAACTGCCATTGTTTTCGCTGTTTTTTGGGATTTGCTTTGTTATGCCCAAAGCGTTGAAACGGCTTCTTTTAGCCTTTGGGTTTTTTACTTTTGGCTATTTGGCTTTGCATTATTTAATTGGGTTTCATAATCCTTATTGGTTAAACTTGGATTTGCCGGTAAATTTTGGATTTTGGCGTTTGTTAAATATCATTTGAAACTTTCTGATATTTCTGTTAGACTAGCAATCAAATGATACTTGCACGTTGGATAAGGAATAGTAAAAAGTCCTCTTTTTCAAGAGAGCGCATGGTTGGTGAAAATGCGCAAAGAGCCTTTCGAACTCGCCTTAAAGTGCTTATCTTTGCGAAAGCCATTGTGGTTACTAGCAAGATACGGTGACGGCCGATATCCCGTTTGAGGTTGACTTTTGGTCAACAAAGATAGGTGGTACCACGTTATTTCACGTCCTATGAGAGCAATTGCTTTCTTAGGGCGTTTTTTGTATTCACCACTAGCTTTAATCTAAAGGAGGAAGTACTGTGAATTACGATCACAAAAAAGTTGAGAAAAAATGGCAAAAATTCTGGGCAGCAAACAATACTTTTGTTACCCATGAAGACCAAGACAAACCAAAATTTTACGCCTTGGATATGTTTCCTTATCCCTCGGGGCAAGGCTTACACGTAGGCCATCCAGAAGGCTATACTGCAACGGATATCTTGTCCCGTATGAAACGGGCGCAAGGCTACAATGTATTGCACCCAATGGGCTGGGATGCCTTTGGTTTGCCGGCGGAACAATATGCCTTAGATACCGGCAACGATCCAGCAGAATTTACTGAAAAAAACATTCAAACGTTTAAACGCCAAATTAATTCTCTCGGCTTTAGTTACGATTGGAATCGGGAAATCAATACTACGGATCCTGAATACTACAAATGGACCCAATGGATTTTCACCAAACTTTACGAAAAAGGTTTGGCCTATGAAGCAGAAGTGGCTGTGAACTGGGTACCAGAATTAGGGACCGTCATCGCCAACGAAGAAGTCATCGATGGTAAAAGTGAGCGGGGTGGCTATGATGTCATCCGCAAACCAATGCGTCAATGGATGCTAAAAATCACGGCTTATGCTGATCGTCTCTTGGAAGATTTGGACTTGGTGGAATGGCCAGATAGCATTAAGGAAATGCAAAAAAACTGGATTGGTCGCTCAGTTGGGGCCAATGTGACGTTCAAAGTAGCCGGTAGCGACGAAAGCTTTACCGTCTTCACCACCCGTCCAGACACATTATTTGGGGCAACTTATGCCGTTTTAGCGCCAGAATTGGATTTGGTAAACAAAATTACCACTCCGGAACAACAAGCAGCCGTAAGTGCCTATGTAGAAGAAGCAGCCAAAAAATCTGAATTGAACCGGACCGATTTGGCTAAAGAAAAAACTGGGGTCTTTACTGGAGCCTATGCCGTCAATCCGGTAAACGGCAAAGAAATTCCAATTTGGATTGCGGACTATGTGCTATCAAGCTACGGTACGGGAGCGATTATGGCAGTACCAGCCCATGACGAACGGGATTATGAATTTGCTAAAACTTTTGGCTTAGAAATTATTCCGGTCTTAGATGGTGGGGATGTAGCGGTGGCAGCCTTCACAGAAGATGGCCCTCACGTAAACTCTGAATTTTTGGACGGTTTGAACAAAGAAGAAGCCATGGATAAAATCATTGCTTGGTTAGAAGAACGTGGCGTGGGTAAAAAAGAAGTCAGCTATCGCTTGCGGGACTGGCTCTTCTCTCGTCAACGGTACTGGGGTGAACCAATTCCCATTATTCATTGGGAAGATGGCACGACAACTACGGTTCCCGAAGCAGAACTGCCATTGCGCTTGCCTGTGACCAAAGATATTAAACCAAGCGGCACCGGAGAATCTCCATTGGCTAATATTTCCGATTGGGTAAATGTAGTGGATCCAGTGACGGGTAAAAAAGGCCGCCGAGAAACCAATACCATGCCACAGTGGGCAGGAAGTTCTTGGTATTTCCTACGCTTTATTGATCCCCATAACCATTCAGAGCTAGCCAACTATGAAAAATTAGAACGTTGGATGCCAGTGGATATTTATATTGGTGGGGCAGAACATGCGGTATTGCACTTGTTGTACGCTCGTTTCTGGCATAAATTCTTATACGATCTAGGAGTAGTCCCAACGAAAGAACCGTTCCAAAAACTCTTTAACCAAGGAATGATCCTTGGGGGCAACAATGAAAAAATGTCCAAATCCCGCGGCAATGTAGTTAACCCTGATGATGTGGTGGAAACCTACGGCGCTGACACATTGCGTTTGTACGAAATGTTTATGGGGCCATTGGATGCTTCCATTGCCTGGAGTGAAAATGGTCTGGAAGGCAGCCGTAAATTCTTAGATCGGATTTGGCGCTTGATTGTGGATGAAGATGGCAAAATGCGCGATCGCATCACCAACTTCAATGATGGTAAGCTGACCAAAGTCTACCATCAAACTGTTAAGAAAGTTACGGAAGACTACGAACACATGCACTTTAATACTGGTATCAGCCAACTGATGGTCTTCATTAACGAAGCGTATAAAGTCGATGCACTGCCTTATATTTACGTGGAAGGCTTTGTACAACTTTTGGCGCCAATCGCTCCTCATTTTGCGGAAGAATTGTGGCAAATTCTAGGTAACGACGGCGGTATTAGCTATGTACCTTGGCCGGTTTATGACGAAGCAGCGTTAGTGGAAGATGAAGTGGAGATTGTCGTGCAAGTTAACGGCAAAGTGAAAGCCAAAATTATGATTTCCCCTGAGGCTACCAAAGAAGAAATGGAAGAGTTGGCAAAAAATCACGAACAGATCAAAGAACTTTTAGCAGATAAAACCGTTCGTAAAGTAATCGCCGTACCAGGTAAATTGGTAAATATCGTGGCGAATTAAGCAGCACTTAAAAAAGCTCCAGACAGTAGCACGCTGCTAGCTGTCTGGAGCTTTTTTGGTGGGGAAAAATAGATTTGAGTTTTTATTCAGCACATAAACTAGTTCAAGGCTGATTATTTATGTTCTTCAATCCACCCTTTAGCAATGGCATAGTCTCCTTCATAGAAGACATCTTCCCCATTGACTTTTTGCATGGCGTCTAAGCCTTTGCCGGCGATAATCACCACGTCATCCTTTTGTCCCATGGCCAAAGCTTGACGAATTGCTTTTGAGCGATCCATTTCAAAATGTAAAAGCACCTCTGGGTTGGTAATGGCTTTAGCAATTTCATCGGCAATGGCTTGAGGATCTTCATAAGCGGGATCATCAGCGGTTAAAATGGCGATATCGGCTAATTCAGATAGCACATTACCGAAATCTTGTCGGCGACTTAAGGCTTTGTTACCTGGACTGCCTAAGACTACCAGCACGCGACCGGTACTCTGTTTTTTGGCAAATTCCAATAAAAGTTTAAGGCTGATATAGTTGTGGGCATAATCGATATAGACGGTAGCTCCTGTTTGAGTCTGCAAGCGAATCATCCGGCCAGGAACGAGAACCTTACTTAAGCCTAGATAGGCTTCTTCGGTGGTTGCCCCCAAGAGGACGGCAGCAATAATCGCGGCTGTGGCGTTGTCTTGGTTGAAATCTCCGGCTAGCTTAATCTGGTAATTGCCGGTAATTTGCAAGGGGTCCACACGATTTTCCAAATAGAATTCATTTTGGTTTTTAGTGTTAGTGCTCACCCGATAATCCCCGGCGTCACGCCCATAGGTATAGGTAGGAACCCCAAGATGATCACAAGTTTCGGCTACCAAATCATAATAATCCATATCCGCATCTAAGACCATTACCTTGGAGTTTGCTAGGAGCTGTCGTTTGCAATAGAAATAATCGTCAAAGGTGGGATGTTCAATGGGGCTGATATGGTCAGGGGAGATATTTAGAAAAATTCCCACATCGTATTGTAAGCCATAGACACGTTGGGTTTTATAAGCTTGGGAAGAGACTTCCATTATTAAATGAGTCATGCCATTGGCCACGGCTTCGGCCATCATTTGATACAAGTCCAGTGATTCTGGTGTGGTCAAATGGGATTTAAAGAAATTTTTCCCATCTAATGTGGTGTTCATGGTGGACAACAGCGCCGTTTTCCCCCCAGTAGTTTCTTGCAAAATACCATGAGTGAAGTAAGCGGCGGTAGTTTTGCCTTTCGTACCGGTGAAAGCCACGATTTTTAACTTTTCTTGAGGATAGCTGTAAAAAGCCATACTGATCAACGCCATGGCTTTGCGAATGTCGGTGGTAATCAAAGCGCAAGCAGCCTCAGTTTCATAAGGTTGATCTGCTAAATAAACTTCGAGACCTTGGCTTAAGGCAGCAGTCAAATATTCTTCTTTAAAGTTCAATCC
>NZ_JBCOJC010000054.1:0-14478 GCF_040925905.1 Enterococcus sp. 2201sp1_2201st1_C11_2201SCRN_220225 | reverse complement strand
GCTTTACTAACCGTGGCAATTGGTGTAAATGTATTGCCGTTATAAACTAAACGACCGTAAATATCGTCTGCAATAATCAACAGACCGTGTTCTACTGCCCACTCCCCAATAGCGCGCAGTTCTTCTTTGGTGTAAATCATCCCTGTTGGATTAGAAGGAGAATTTAATAAAATAGCCACGGTCTTTTCCGTACGAGCTGCTTCTAATTGGGCCACGGTGACTTTAAAATCATCTTCTAACAAGCCTTCCACAAAAACTGGCACGCCTTGTGCTAATTTCACTTGTTCCGCATAACTCACCCAATAAGGTACCGGGATAATCACTTCATCTTCCTGATCCAAAATAGCTTGGAACAAAGCATATAACGCAAATTTCGCCCCATCGGTCACAATGGTTTCTTCAATCTTGTAATCCAAACCGTAATACGTCTTCATATAGTCCACTACTGCTCGGCGCAATTCTGGAATCCCAGCAGCCTGGGTATAGAAGCTCGCCTCACCGCTGTGAATCGCCGTTACTGCGGCTTCTTGGATATTTTTCGGCGTTGGAAAGTCTGGTTCTCCCACTGTCAGACTTAAGACATCATAGCCCTCTGATTTTAATTGCTTTGCCTTGGCTGCTGCGGCTAATGTCACAGAAGGTTCCAATTGCATGGCTCGTTTGGATAATTTCATGAAGTTTCTCCCCTTTTAGATATTGCTGATTTTATTAATTTCTTCGCCTTTATCAAAAGACACTAAGACATAATTTACTTTTCCGGATTCAGAAGTGGTGGTCACTTCCCAAGCCGGTACCTCTTTGTAAATTCCTAGCTTGGCTTGTTTAACCTTTTCTTTCGGATAAGCTTTCGCCACGGTTTGCAAGGCAGCTAGTTCAGTTAAGCCGTCTTTTTGATTTAACACCGTTACTTTATTGCCATCTTTTGGCACAATAACGGCGATTTCTTTACCTGACTTATCTTGACCTAATAAACTAAAGTAGGTGTCTTCTCTCGTGAACCAGTAAAAATCCTCCACTGCTTCTAAATCCGTGTATTTTTTCGCAATGGTGGTAGCCTCTTCTTTTGCTTGAGCCATTGGTCGATTGCTGCGGTACATCAAACTGATAAAGCCAAGGATAAAAATAATTAGCGCGAGGGCAACCCCCACTAGCGTCCATTCTAAACGCCGATTTTTCTTTTCCGTTGCCATCTTCTCAACTCTCCTGACTCTGGCAAGCACCAATGAAAACACGAACATTATCCGAAAAATTAATTGTTTCAGCCGTATTTTCAAGTGATTTTATTATACCAGATTTCTTTGCATAATTACTCATTTTTTTCTTGATTCTCTGCTTTTTTTAAATCGGTTAGCACTGTTTCAATCTCCAGTAAGGAGGTGATTTCCGGTTTAACTTTTGGTGGAAAAGCTTTGGTCAAACGTTTTCCATAACTAGTGGTAACCAGACGACGATCTAAGACAATCATCACTCCATAGTCATTTTGCCCTCGCACTAAGCGTCCATAAGCTTGACGCAAACGCAAAGCAGCTTTCGGCAATGTTTCTTGGGAAAAGGCATTTATCCCTTGTTCTTCTAAATACTGAGTGCGGGCAGCAACTAGGGGGCGTTTAGGATTTTCAAAAGGTAGGCGCGTTACAATTAAAACTTCTAATTGTTCTCCTGGTAAATCCACCCCTTCCCAAAAACTGTCGGCGCCAAAAAGCACGCTGTTTGAAGAACGACTGAAACGACGCAGGAGCTTTTCTCGGCTTCCTCCCACGCCTTGAGCTAAAATTTCCCGTCCTTCAATTAAAAACTGTTTATGCAACGCACTATACACTTTTTGCAAAACTTCATGGGCGGTGAACAAAACTAAAATCGGCCGGTCTACACTTCGAATTAAACTTTCAATACTGGCAATTAAATAGGCATTGTATTCCTCTGGACTTTGTTTGTTCACCACTGGTCCATTTTCCGGTACTAGTAGACGCGTTTGTTCTTCATAGGCAAAAGGTGATTGGATAACTTTTAACTTCGTCTCTGGAATCCCTAAACGATGACTAAAATACTGTTGATTACCGCTAACCTTTAAAGTCCCTCCGATATAAAGAATTTTTTCATAACGGTCATACCATTTTGTTCGAGGCAGTAAAGGTGCTGCAAAATCTAGTAACTGACATTCTCCAGTAATTCGGTTTCTATCTGGAACTAAAAAATGCACCAGCTCTTTGCGCCAATCCGTTAACCAGTTCGCAAAAATTTTCCCAGACTCATTGACAAAAGCCAAGTATTCTTGAAAATCTGTCAATAAAAGTTCCGTCCTAGCCTTTGTCTCTTGTTCCAGCTGTTGGCAAGTTGCTAAAAGCTTGCTCCCTAAAAAGTTGGCTTCTTCATAGTATAAGCACAATTTATCTTTGGCTTTTTGGACTTCTAAAGGTAAACTAGTCAACTCGGCTTTGGTAATCACTAATTCTTGAAGCTCAGAATCTTTAGTTTGCAAAAGTGAAGTTAAAAGAATTTCTTGATTTTCCACTAATGCGTGGAGTTCTTGGATGTACAAAGCCAAAGTGGATGAAAAACTAGCATCATTTCCCACAAGGACTAGCACTTGTTCAAAGAGGCCTCCATCGGCAGTAACTTGATGCATTTTTTTGCGAAACACACCCGTCGAAACCACTTGACGTTCTGCCTGTTCACAGTTTTCTGCCAAATGATGGGCTTCATCAATTACCAAATAACGGCTTTTGGGCAATAGGGGTTGTTTTCGCAATGACTCCCGGGCTAAAAAAGCATGGTTAACAATTAATAAATTACTAGCTTTCATCCGTTGACGCAAATGCCGCAAAAAATCATAGGCATAAAATGGACTCTTTTCATCCAAACTAGCTAAACCACGATGACAGACATCTTGGAAGAAGGGATGATTTAAACGAATCATATTTAATTCATCAAAATCTCCGGTCTCTGTTTGGGTCAACCAAACCAACGTAGCCATTTGATAAAGTTGATATTGCTTTTGCTTAGGGAAGTCAGACAGCTTGGCTTTAAAACGAGCCAAATCCAAGTAATGCCTTTGCCCCTTCACTACGGTACCGACTAAGGGTTGCGGTAAAACTTTATTCACTTTTGGCAAATCCTGCTTTAGCAACTGATCTTGCAATAACAACGAAGCAGTACTCACGATTAACGGCTCTTCTGGTGTCGCTAAATAAGCTAATGGCAATAAATAGCCAATCGTTTTTCCCATACCGGTAGCAGCTTCTATCATCAGATTTTTGTTGACTTGTTTTGTCTCTGAGGACTCTTTGGGCGCTGCAAAATGGCGATAAACCAAATTCATCAAGCGAGCTTGCTCCTTATAAAAAAACAGCTCACTGCCAAAAAGTCGCTCTTTCCCTCGTTTTTTTAAAGGAAAAGACCTTTCGTAAAGATTATGGGTAAACAAAGGAACCACTTTTTTTCGCAGGGCGACACCTTCTACCACTTGCAATTCTTCAGCTAAAGGCGTGGTCAACTGTCTCTTTTCTTGAGTGATCATTTTAATGAAGCTTCCCGTTTGCATCCCTGTCTGATCTGCTAATCGAGAAATCTGTTCCATGGTCACCAAAGGCAAAGCACGCATCACGGATTCAATATAGAGCAACAATGCCGCCGTCACTTCTGCGTCACTATCCGCCTGATGGGGATTTTCATGGGTCAAACCAAAGCGTTCAGCTAAATCCATTAGCCGAAAACTAGGTTCTTTAGGTAAAAAGATTTGGGCTAATTCTACCGTATCAATACCCGGAATTTTTAATTTAGGCATACCACAGCGAATAAATTCATGGTTTAAAAACTGATAATCAAAATAAATATTGTGAGCCACAAAAATTGTATCTGCCAATAAATTGTATAACGTGGGAGCAATGTCCTCAAAATAAGGGGCTTTTTGCACCCGGGCATTAGAAATTTTCGTTAAATTTTGGATTTGTTTGGAAATCATTTTATTGGGATTAACATCTGTCGCAAAACGATTAATGATTTTTCCGTTTTTCACTAGAACGCAGCCAAATTGAATGATCCGATCAGTTTTTGGATCAGTCCCAGTGGTCTCAATGTCCACCACTGCATAGATTTGATCATTTCTCATAATTGGCAACCTCTCTTTCACATCGAGGAAAATTATACTACAGTAAGAGCTTACCGGGCAACTAAGGGGGCAAATCGTTAAAGAAACCAAAAAAGACCAAGCCCAAAACGGACCTGGCCCTGTAGCACAAACTTAATTAGACAATTTTACTCAAAATGTATTCTTTTAATTGTAGAAACTTTTCATCCATTATTACGTGATTGTCATTGGCTAAGGCTTTACGTGCATAATCTACTTCAATGGTTTCAACAATTTTTCCCGGTCCTTTTGACATCACCAAAACTTTCGTCCCTAAAGACAACGCTTCTTCAATATCATGAGTAATCAAGAAAATAGTTTTACGATCTGTTGCCCAAATTTTTCGCAGTAAAGCTTGCATATTCATTCTCGTTAAAGCATCTAATGCGCCAAAAGGTTCATCCATTAAAATCAACTCTGGCTCATTAACCAAGGTGCGTGCCATGGAAACCCGTTGTTTCATTCCCCCGGATAACTCAGAAGGATAACGTTTTTCAGCTTCTTTTAAACCGATTTGTTGTAAATAATAATCAATGGCTTGCTGGGTTTTCTCTCTCGGAATTTTACGCATTTTTAAGCCGTATTCAATATTTTTACGTACGCTTAGCCAAGGATATAAAGTAGGCGATTGAAAGACTACGCCCCGGTTCCAATCCGGGCCAGTAATCTTTTCCCCGTGCATCTCACAACTGCCACTTGTGGGCTCTAAATAACCAGCTAATAGTTTTAATAACGTGCTCTTGCCACAGCCAGAAGGTCCTACTAAACAAATAAACTCTTCTTTGTTAATCGTCAAGTCTGTTGATGCAATAGCTTGCAGCCTCTCTTTTTTAGAAGTATAAACGACTTCTGCTTGTTTTATGACTACCATTTTTTCTGTCATCGAATCATTCACCTTCTGAAACTATTGATTACTTTTTTATCGAGCTACTAGTTTTTCAATATAAGTAGAATTAATAAACTGATGAACTTGCTTTTCACCGGGAACCACAGTAATCGATTTTTGCTCTTTTAAAAATTCTGCAGTATCAAGGAAGACTTGGTGGAATTGGCCTGGTTTTTCTGCTGTGCCAAAATAATCCGCAGAAAGCTGTTCTTCAGGTGTCAGCCAAGTAGAACCTTTCATTTGAGTAAGAGCTTCAGCAGTTTCCAATTTCAAATCTTTGGCAACCGCCTCCGCTGCAACTTCTGGCTGACTTGTATATAACTCTCGTCCTTTTGATAAAGCCGCTAAATAATCTACCACTAAATCAGGGTATTTTTCCGAGAATTCTTTTCTGACCAAATCAATGTTTGTAGTCATGTAGCCTTTTTCAGCCAATTGTTTACTGTCCACTAAGACTGTGCCCGATTCTTTCAACGTAGTTAGCGTTGGCTCCCAAGTATAAGCAGCGTCAATGTCTCCCCTTTCCCAAGCAGCCACAATGTCTGCTGTTTGCATATCCAACAAGGTGACATCATCGGCAATTCCTGCTTCTTCCAACGCTTTCAACAATGAAAAATGGGAAGTGGAGCTAAAAGGCGTGGCAATTTTCTTTCCTTTAAGGTCACCAATATCTGTAATACCAGAATCATTTCGGGCCACTAACGCTTCATTGGTGCCTAGAACATCGTGAATCCAAATGAGTTCCACTGGTAAATCTTTTGCTAAAGCCACCACGCCGTTTGTATATCCCATTTCAGCAAAATCAATGCTTCCAGAAGCAAAGGCTTGATTAGCTGCTACCCCAGAATCAAAAAAGGTAAAATTGGTTTGAATACCTTTGTCTTTAAAGTATTCGTCAAAATAGTTTTCTGAAATTGCTACTTGCTTGTCATTGGGAACGCGAATGATCCCAATATTGACTTCTTTTGGCTGATTTTCTTCTGCTGTAGCTTTTTGATTCTTACTGCCACAACTCGCCAATACCAAGCCACTTAAAACAGTAGCCACAATCATCATTACTTTTTTCATTTTTTTCTCCTATCCTAGTCTTTATTCTGCTTCCCAAAAGACCACTCGTTTTTCAATTTGTCGTAAGAGCACATCCAACAACACACCAGTTATTCCCATAATAATAATGCCCACAAACATCACATCACTTTTTAAATAGCGACTGGCATCAATGACCATCCAACCAATCCCACTGGTAGCTGCCACCATCTCTGCCGCCACTAGTGTAGTGTACGCAACGCCAATGGCTGTACGCACCCCGGTAAAAATCTGAGGCAAACAAGCAGGAAAAATGATTGTGAAAAATACTTGACGTCTATTGGCACCCAATGATTGTCCACTTAATATGTAATCCTTATTCACTCGTGACACTGCCGATACGCAAGCAACATAAATCGGTGCAAAGGCTGCTAAAAACAATAAGGTGATTTTGGACGTGTCATCAATACCTAACCAGAGAATTAACAACGTATAATATGCCAATGGTGGCAAAGGGCGATAAAATTGTACTAAGGAATCAAAGACTGCTTGAAAAGGCAAAAAATAACCACTTAACAACCCTAAAGGAATCGCCGTAATAATTGCTAAAAAGCTCGCCACAAACATCCGATAAAAACTAATTCCCAACTGGCCCCATAAGCTCGTCCCGTTATAACCATTTTTGGCAATATCCAAAAAAGTTTCCCAAGTTTGTTTGGGAGAGGGAATTAACTGAGAATTGACTAAACCGCTAGTCGTAGCGATCCACCAAAGAGCAATCAGACAAACCCACGTCATAATCATTATTAAATTGAATTTTTTTTTGGTAAATTCTTTCATAGACCATTTTCCTCTATTCATCCATTACGGGTGATTTTTTCAACTACTCCTATAAAATTCACTCATCGGAGAAAAATTTCTCCGATGAGCTAGTTAACGCCTTTTACAATAAATCGAAACGATAATTGGTTACGATTGGTTCTCTGTCTTTGGTTTTATCATTGAAGTATTCATACATGCTAATGCCTAAGAAAGAACCTTGAAGGTTGGACACATTGTCAAAACCTAACATCCCCAAAGCTTTACAAACGTTGTAGCTCCGTTGACTAGACAGGCAATGTACATAGACTGGTTGATCAGTAGGAATCTCGTCCAAACGATTGCGGAATTCGCTCATTGGAATGTTCACCGCATTTTTTAGATGACCTTCTGCATATTCTGCAGGTTCTCTAGCATCCATAATGAACGCACCAGATTCAACTAAATTACGGATCTCCGAAACTGGTGTTTGTTCGTATTCGCCATTTAAAACATTCAAGCCAACTAATGCTGCCATATTGACCACATCTTTAGCAGTACCGAAATCTGGTGAGTAGCACAATTCCAATTCAGCTAAATCCGTTAAGTTTCCATTCATGGTAATCATCGTAGCAATTACATCCACTCGTTTGTCTACGTTGCCTTGACCAATTGCTTGCGCTCCTAGGATTTGACCACTAGGATCTGCGAAAATTAATTTGAAGAAGAGTGGTTTTGCATCGGGCATTAAGCCAACTTTATCTTTAGGAATCACATAAGCTGTTTGGTATGCAATGCCCGCTTTTTGGCATTCTTTTTCGTTCAAACCAGTACAAGCTGCATTTAAATCAAAAACTCGCACCACCGAAGAGCCAATAACACCTTTGTTCACATAAGTCCGACCGTAAATATGGTCAGCTGCCGCTCTTGCTTGCCGTTGTGCAGGACCAGCCATGGTCAAGCGAGTTTTCTTGCCTGTTTGCATATGAGTGACTTCAATCGCATCCCCCACGGCATAAATATGCTTGTCAGAAGTTTGGTAATGATGATTGACCGCAATCCCACCTGTTTCGCCAATTTTTAAGCCAGCTTTTTTCGCTAATTCTGTTTCTGGTGCAACACCAATTGCCATCACTACGGCTTTAGCAGGTACGTGTTTGCCTGAAGCTAAAATCACTTCATCTGCTGTAATGGCAACTACGCTATCTTCAACGATTAACTCTACACCTTGATCCATGATTTCTTTGTGTAAAATTTGCGCCATATCATAGTCAAAGGGCATCATTACTTGATTTGCTGCTTCCACTAGTGTCACGTGTTTACCCGCTAATCGTAAGTTTTCTGCCACTTCCAACCCAATAAAGCCACCGCCGACAACTAGGACATCTTCCACTTGGTGTGCGTCGATATATTCTTTAATTCCAGCAATATCTGGTACATTCCGTACTGAAAAGACGTGCTCGCTATCAATTCCTTCAATACTTTTTGGCATAATAGCCCGAGCCCCTGGAGATAAGATCAATTCATCATAGGCTTCGGTGAAACTTTCTCCTGTTTGGGTATTTTTAACTGTCACGGTTTTGGCTTCTTTGTTAATGTCCGTTACTTCATGGTTAACTTTCGCAATAATATTGTATTGGGCTTTGAATTGTTCTGGTGACATCAATACCAAATTTTCTGCTTTTTCAACGGTACCGCTTAAGTGAAAAGGTAAGCAGCAGTTAGAAAAAGAAACAAACGGTCCTTTTTCAAACATCACGATATCCGCGGATTCATCCAAACGTCGAATACGAGCCGCTGTGGAAGCTCCTCCTGCCACGCCGCCAATCACTACAATTTTCTTTGCCATCATTATTTTTCCTCCATTATCTATTTTAATTTTATGAATAAGTTTTATTTAACTTTCGGAATGGTGCAAGCTTTGCCGGCAAAAACTTTCAAAGCTACCACACCACCAATGGCCATAGCCACTAAGAAAACCCAACCTGAAATCGAAAAAGTACTCATAGCTGAGAATAGCGCCCCAGCATTACAGCCTTTTGCTAAACGAGCCCCAAAGCCCATTAACAAACCACCAACCACGAAGTACCCTGCGTCTTTAACTTGAAAACGGAAGTTCACTTTGAAACGATTAGCCAATAAGAAAGCTACCAAAGCCCCCATGACCAAGCCAAAGTTTCGAATGGTTCCTCCATCTAATAAAATGCTATCAGTACCTAACTCTTGAGAGATTTCAACTAATTTAGGATTGGTGAACTCCATACCAAATTGTTGACCTACAAAAACTGCCATTTTTGAAAAGGCTGAAGTAACGCCCCAAGGTTTGTTTTGTGTCACTAAAATAAAGACCCAAACTACTGCAATCAACATTGCCCCTTTTAAGAACGTCCAACGTTCTACAAACAATTGATGATAAACTTTTTGACCTCTGGTTAGTGGACTATCTACAGTTAATGGTTTTTCAAAATCTTCCCAGTCTCCATAAGGGTCATTGTAAGTTCCGGCCTTTTGACGTTTGCGTTCATAACGAACAATCAGATAAAAAATTACGGCTAAACCAATCAATGAAATTGCCAACGCACCGAAAAAGCCAAACACTTCAGGTAAATACACTTGACCACCGATTTTACCAATTTTACTTCCATCAAGAACATTTCGTGCTACTTCTCCTGGAGCTGAACCAAGAATAAAGAAAATTAGCGTAATCAACGCGCGCCCTTCTCCTTCACCTAGGTCAGTTAATGTTCCTGACGCACAACCACCGGCAAAAATCATACCAATACCAAAAAGGATTCCACCAATTACCGTACCAAGATTAGCAAAGGCCACATTTTGCGTTCCAGGAATAATGCTTTCATTAGCACTAGCCAAATACTCCGGCACAGCACCATTTTGAGCCGCCATCCATTGAATCCCAAATGTGATAAACATGGTGACACCAAACATAATCAGCAAGGCTTTTGTCAAACTACCTTCTCCCCGGACATAAATTCGTTTTACTCCACCGGCAAAACCAAACCGAGCTCTCGATAAAACATAGCCCATTACCACCCCTGCCAGTAAATGCATGGCTAAGGCACCTTTCACATTGTTTAGATAAAATCCTAAACCCACCAATACGACTACCACAGCAAAACCAATCCCAGCTTGAGCTGTAAATACAGATTGATTTTCCTCTAAAGCAGTCACTTCTCGCTTATTTACTTCCTGCATACTTACTCTCCTTTGTTCATTACTTCTCAATAAAAGAGGAACCAATTACACCTATGGAATAACACTCTGCTAGCAGACTCGTGAAACTAGTAACAAGTTCACCTTCCTTGTGAATAATAGAACAAAATCAACGAAATATGAAATTATAAATTATTATTAATCTATAAATTTTACTTATAGCTCTTTTTTCTTTATACTAGGTACGAAAATGAAAGCGAAACAGAATGTGTAAAGGGATGATTCGTTGCTAGACTACCGTTACGAAACTTTTTTAGTTTTGGCCGAAACTTTAAACTACACCCAAGCTGCTTGGCAGTTGAATATTACCCAACCTGCCGTAACCCAGCATATCCATCATCTGCAAGACGATTTAGGAGTGAAATTATTCAGTTATCAAAATAGACGCTTGAATCTAACCGCTCAAGGTAGCTATCTTTTGGCAAGTTTGCAAACCCTCATGCCTGAAATTGCCACGATTCGCAATAACTTGTTAACTTCCAATAGCATTAACATCGGCTGTGGGCGTACCATTGGTGAATACTTTGTTTTTGACAAAGAAACTCCCTTTGCCGTTTTTTTTGAACGTCCTGATATTGCACTTTCCATCGATACCACGAATGTCCTTCTTTCAAAAATTGACAATGGCGAAATTGACATTGGCATTGTTGCCGGTGACTTAAATCCAAATAAATACCAGTTAACGCCTTTAATTAAACAAGAAATTGTGGGAATTGCTTCTCCAAGAAATAGCGGGATTAAGCAAACACATCACTTAACTGATTTACTTTCAGAGACACTAATTTTGCGAGAAGAGGGCTCTGGGGTGATGGATATTTTGCATCAAAAATTAGCGGCAAAACAAATTCAACTCAGTGATTTCAAAAATACTAACCAAATTGCTACCACCACCATTATTAAAAGAATGGTAGCACGCAATAAAGGCATTAGCTTTTTATTTGCCGCCTCGGTTGATGAGGAAATCCAAAAAGGACTTTTAGTAAAGATTCCTCTTGAACCTGCAATTTCTGAGTATTTTTTCATCGCCACCACTAAAGAAAAAGAACAAGATCCGAAAATTAAAAAAACGATTGCCCAACTAATCGAAGCCGTGGCCGCTTCAAAAATCAATGAATAACAACCAAAATAACGCCTCCACGTTAGCTCATTACTAGCATGGAGGCGTTATTTTTGATTGAATGATGGGTTTAAAATAAGAAAGGCTAATCGAACTTTTTCAGCTCTCAAGAAGTAAGACAGAGACCGTTTGAAAAGCCAAACATCATTAGAATTGGTAGTATGAGATTTTTACTTGTGAAAATCCCATACTGCCCTACTACCTTAGTCTACAAGCAAAAAGCCTGACGGAAAGTCCGTCAGGCTCATTAGTTGTAAGCTAAATTATGCTTTGTTTACGTTTGTTGCTTGAGGGCCACGTTGACCTTCTTCAACATCGAAAGTCACTGCTTGACCTTCTTCTAAAGTTTTGAAACCTTCGCCTTGGATAGCTGAGAAGTGAACGAATACATCGTTGCCGTCTTCTGCTGTGATAAATCCGAAGCCTTTGTCAGCGTTAAACCATTTTACAGTACCTGTTTGCATGTTAAGTATCCTCCTGGTGGGGTTTTCCCACGTTTGATTGTGCAATTTCATGTATCGGGTGTTCATGGGAAAGATGTTTAACAAACAAACCTACCATAAGATTCCCTTAACAAAAACTACATTTCATATTGTAACATAGAAAACGACTTCTGCCCAACCTTTTTGTATTTCTCCTAAAAAAGGAGCTTAGAAATCAAAATTCCTAAGCTCTGAATTTTTTTTAATAACGCAAGATGGCTGTCAAGCTCTTTTCATCTGGAGCGTCTTTTTGATCGAGAATGTGTGCTTCCCCACCGTTTTTCAATGTATTGATTACAAGGGTATTCAATACTTGGCGGCGGTCGTATTCCGCATCGGGATCTTCGCCATAGCCGTCAATCAAATTAGAGGTGGCAATAAATAAGTTCGCCACTCGCCCTTCTTTACTAGCTGGCAAGATATCCACCAATTGATCCATAAATTTCTTATCCAGTAAGTTTTGATAAGCAGCAATTTCTTTGTCCGCTAATTGTTGGGCAATTTCTGGAATTATCTTGTTCAACTCGCCGTTACTTAATGTAGCTGGTGAACTAGGAATATTAGCATCCGTGCTAAAGAATGGCGCTTTGGCATATTTTTTAAACATGGTTTGATTTTCAGGCAAAGCAAACAGATACAAAGGATAGCCGGCTTCGTTTTCTAACTCTTCTCGCAAGAACGTGTCCACTGCTTGGTAATAGTTCTTCCAGTCAATTTCCACTTCTTCGTCTTTGGCATTCACACCATGATAAGCAGCTTCTTGGCCTCCATTTTGTCCGCCTTGAGAACGAAAATTCAAGTTACCGCCCGTAATTTCTTCCCCAAGAGCTGTAGGGACATCCACAGGGGCGCCTTTCGGTAAATCCACTTTATTGATTTGACCGTTATCCACGAAATACAGTTCCATAGAATCCCGGTTTAAAGCGAGTAAATAATACGTATAGTTAAATTGAGCGTTACGAATCGCGCCTAAAACGTAAGGAGTATCCCCTACATAGTATTGGTCATCAATGGGGATTTGCAAGCGATGAATCCAAGTGTTTTGAGCTGTCAAGAATACCGCGACACTGGTTGAACCACTGCGCCAGAAGGATTGATCAGCCAATAATGTCTCAATTTTAGTTTGGTAGTTGTTCCAGTCTTCAGCGGGATACTTTTTCTCAAAACGTTTTTTCGCTTCTTTAGCAAAATTCTTAAACTTAATCTGATCTTTTTCCACATCTTGATGTGCCACGTGGGTGTTGAGCATGATGGAGACAAAAGGCCCCAATGTATCTGCTCCCGTCAGTTCTGCCAATAATTCTTTGCCTACTTTCGTCATAAGCGATTCCCTCCTATTATGGATACTAATCCGGTGAGTGGCACTTTAAAAAACGTGCATCACGCTAATTAAAGTGTAACACGCTTACATTTTTCAAGAAAGTAAAACGATTAGGAAGAAAGTCACAAACACCGCTATTTTTTCTCCACTGTTCTCTTTACAAAACAAACATACGTTCTTATAATAAAATCAAAACCTACCTTTAAATTGAAGGATGTGAATACGATGTTAAATTTTGACTATCAAAAAGAGCCATTACGGGACATTCTCTTTCTAGATGTAAAATCCTTTTATGCCACAGTGGAGTGTGCCGCTCGCGATTTAGACCCTTTGACTACCATGCTCGTAGTCATGAGCACTACTGACAATACGGGTAAAGGCTTGATCCTCGCCTCTTCTCCCATGGCTAAAGCAAAATTAGGTATTTCCAATGTAACCCGGGCAAATCACTTGCCCAATCATCCCGATTTATTGCAAGTTGCTCCCCGAATGAACCTTTACATTCAAGAAAATAAAAAATTCAATGCTTTGTTAAAGGAATATGTAGCAGCAGAAGATCATCTGGTTTACTCCATTGATGAAAGCCTAATTGATGTGACGGATTCGATGAAATTATTTTTTCCAGATCCCGGCCTTAGTCGCAGTGAAAAACGCCGACGCTTTGCTCAGCGTATTCAACAAGAAGCTAAAGAAAAACTAGGATTGGTGCTTTCGGTTGGGATTGGAGACAATCCTTTATTAGCCAAACTAGCCTTGGATAATGGCGCCAAGCACAGTCCGGTTTTTCAAGCCCAATGGCGTTATGGCGATATTCCTAAGACGGTTTGGCGAATTCCCCACATGCAAGACTTTTGGGGAATCGGTTCTTCTATGGAAAAAAATTTTTATCGTCTAGGCATCGATAGTATTTACCAGTTAGCCCACACCGACGCAGAACTGCTCTATCAAAAGTTTGGCATTATGGGGCAGCAACACTATTATCACGCAAACGGCATTGATCGCACTCGGCTTGCTGAAGCAGCGCCGATAGCAAAAGAAAAATCCTATGGCAACAGCCAAGTTCTGCCTAAAAATTATACTCAAGCAAGGGAAATCGAGGTAGTCCTAGGTGAAATGGCGGAACAAGTGGCTGCCCGTATTCGCCGTCACGGCTGTTTAACCCAGTGTGTCAGCCTCTTTATCGGCGGTGCTATGGGTGAAAAAAACGGTTTTTCCTATCAGATGAAAATCCCCGCCACGGATAATACCAAAAAATTGAAGGCCTATTGTCTTTTCCTCTTTCGTAAATATTACAAAGGACAAGTGGTTCGTCACATAGGAGTCAGCTACTCTCGCTTGTTATTTACACAAAGCCGTCAGCTCAGTCTCTTTCAAAGTCCCGAAGAAAATGAAGCTGAAGAGCATTTGGATCAGGTAATTGATCGCATTCGGGAAAAATATGGCTTCACTGCCATCATTCACGCAACTAGTAAATTAGCCGGTGCCCGAAGC
>NZ_JBCOJC010000053.1:13932-14689 GCF_040925905.1 Enterococcus sp. 2201sp1_2201st1_C11_2201SCRN_220225 | reverse complement strand
GTTCCAAAGCGTCTGACACTCGCTCAATCATTTCTTCTCGGGGAATCCCTTGATTTTCCATACCAAAGGCTACATCGTCTTCCACCGTGGAACCAACAAACTGGTTATCAGGATTTTGAAAAACCATTCCCACCATTTTGCGGATTTCCCAAATATTGTCTTCGTTTAAGTCTAGATTACCCACTTGAACACTGCCAGATTGAGGCAATAACAAGCCGTTAATGGTTTTGGCCAATGTGGATTTGCCACTACCGTTATGGCCGATAATCGCGACCCATTCCCCTTTTTTCACTTCTAAAGAAACCTCAGCTAGGGCCGGTCGAGGTGCCTCTGTATCATATGTAAATGTTATATCCTGCAATTTAATGATGGAATCCATGAGCATTTCTCCTCATTTGAAATTAGCAGGCCTAAACTGCGGCCAACACTATGTTTAAATCTATCAAAAAAAACCACTGATTTCAAATCATTCCTGTCTTTACACTTAAAAAAACCAAATTTTGGGTAAAAAAAAAGCACTTTATGATGAGAGCTTACATCCCGACCAAGGCCGGGATGCAGCGCTGAGCTAGACTCGGAAAAGTTAACAAGCCCTTCCAACATCATAACACTCTTAAAAGTTCATCCATAAAGTGATGTTAAGTGTGATCTTAAACTAGTTCCAAAATAACCATTGAAGCAGCATCGCCGCGACGTGGTTCGGTTTTCAAGATACGAGTGTATCCACCTTGACGATCTGCATAACGAGGAGCAACAT